>JAFLDC010000050.1 GCA_017302775.1 Sphingomonadales bacterium | reverse complement strand
TTTGTTACTGCTTCGTGAATGCTTTGCACAATGGCCCAGCAGATTTGGCAAAGCGCTTTGGCGCTAGCGGCAAGGTGAATCGGCAATGGCTGTTCCAGTTGACAACCCTATGCCCGCACGCTGTCCGGTGGGATGAAGCGCCGTCTGTTGATCGCCAAGGCGCTGGTCCATGCCCCGCCGGTGATCGTTCTGGACGAGCCCACTGCCGGGGTCGACGTGGAATTGCGCCGCCAGTTGTGGGAGCTGGTCGGCGAACTGAACGCCAGCGGCGTTACGGTGGTCCTGACCACGCACTACCTCGAAGAGGCAGAGGAATTGTGTGACCGGATCGCGATCATCAATCATGGTCAGCTTATCGCCAACAAGCCAACCCGTGAGCTCGTTGAAATGGCCAGGGAAAAGGTCGTGGCGGTGACGCTTGGGCAGCCCCTTGCGGCAACGCCGAGCCATGCCGCGTTCCACAAGGTCGAGCAAATCGGCGATCACACGCTGGAGATCACGTACAACAAGGACCGTACCAATGCTGGCGAAGTGCTGTCGCTGATCCAGGGAATGGGCCTGCGGATCGTTGACGTAACCACCCGCGAAGCCGATCTGGAAGACGTGTTCGTTCATCTGACGAGCAGCGCGGCCTAGGACTGCAATCACTGCGCCATTCCTGAAATGTTGTGAGAATTGACAGATTTTTGAGATCTGTATAGTTTCTCCGATCTGTACAAAGTGGGAGCCTATCCATGAACGTTCAACGCGGCAAATTGGTCAGCGGCGGGCGGCTGCAAATCCCTGCGGACGTGCGCAAATTGCTCGGCCTCAAGGATGGCGATTCAGTGACAATGGAAGTGATTGACGGGGAGCTGCATGTCCGCCCGTGGAAAGAAACGCTGGCCCGGGTCCGGCAGACCTTGCGTAAATATGTTCCGCCGGGGGTATCGCTTGCGGACGAACTGATTGCTGAACGCCGCGCCGAAGCAGCGAAGGAATAGCATGCCAACCTGTGTGCTAGATTCATCGGCGGTGCTGGCAATGTTGTTTGAAGAGCCGGGTGCCGAACAGATCGAGGCCCGCTTCCGCGGTGCTGCCATCTGCTCGGTCAACTATTCGGAAATCGTCGCCAAACTTGCGGAGCGCGGCACTCCCGGGGCGGTCATCACCGAAACGCTGTCGGCACTCAACCTTGACGTGCGCGCCCTCGATGCCGGACAGGCGGAGCAAGCCGGCCTGCTGCGAAACGAAACACGCGATGCCGGGCTGTCGCTCGGCGATCGCTGCTGTCTGGCTTTGGCACTGGAACTCGATTGTCCCGCGCTCACAACCGACAGGGCCTGGGCAAAGGTGAGGATCGGCATTCCGATCGAAGTCGCCCGATGACCAGGGCAGTCGGCATGACCCACGACGTCGTCATCGTCGGTTCGGGTGCCGCCGGCCTCACCGCAGCGCTCGCCCTGGCAGAACAGGTCAAAGTGCTGGTGCTGGCCAAGGGCGAGCTGACCGGCGGGTCAACCGCCTGGGCCCAGGGCGGGATCGCTGCGGTGCTCGATGCTGGCGACACGTTCGAGAATCACATTCGGGACACCATGGTTGCCGGCGCGGGGCTTAACCGGCTTGAAACAGTGGAGTTCGTGATCGAGCGCGCGCCCCATGCGATCGACCGGCTGGTCGAACTGGGAGTGCCGTTCAACGCCGAGGGCGATGCGCTGCACCTGACGCGGGAGGGCGGGCACAGCCACCGCCGGATTGTGCATGTGGCCGATGCCACCGGCTGGGCCGTGCAGGAAGCCCTGCTTAAGGCTGCCGCCGCGCACCCCAATATCACCCTGTTGCCGCACCAGTCGTGCATCGACCTGATTACGGGCAAGCACGAGGAACGCTATTCCGGGTCAGGCCGGGTCTGGGGCGTCTATGCCCTGAATGAACAGACCGGCAAGGTGGAGGCGCATACCGCCCGTGCCACCATCCTGGCGACCGGCGGGGCGGGCCGGGTCTATCAGTTCAGCACCGCCCCGCGCGGCGCGACCGGAGACGGGATCGCGATGGCCTGGCGCGCGGGCTGCCGCGTCGGCAACATGGAAATGATGCAGTTTCACCCGACCTGCCTTTACAATCTGGAGGTCAAAAACTTCCTGATTACCGAGGCGGTGCGCGGCGAAGGCGGGCGCCTGCTCAATCCCAAGACCGGGCACCGCTATATGCCGGACTATGACGAGCGCGCCGAACTGGCGCCGCGCGACATCGTCGCCCGCGCCAATGACAGCGAGATCAAGCGCGACGGGCTGGATTACGTCCACCTCGACATCAGCCACCAGCCACCCGAGTTTGTGCGCGCGCATTTTCCCAACATTTACGAAAAGCTGATCGGGCTGGGGATCGATATGACCAAGGGGCCGATCCCGGTTGTCCCGGCGCAGCATTACACCTGCGGCGGGATCGTGATCGACCTTGCCGGGCGGACCGACTTGCCCGGGCTCTATGCCGCTGGAGAATGCACCGAAAGCGGGCTGCACGGCGCCAATCGCCTCGCCTCCAACAGCCTGCTCGAATGCTTCGTGTTTGGCGAGGCGGCAGCCGCCGACATCCTGACGCGATGGGACAGTTTCGAAGCTCCGCCGCCGGTCCGGGCCTGGGACGAAAGCCGGGTGACTGATTCGGACGAGGAAGTGATCATCAAGCAGAACTGGACGGAAATTCGCCGGTTCATGTGGAACTACGTCGGGATCGTGCGCACGACCAAGCGGCTCGAACGCGCCAAACACCGGATCGCCATGCTGACCGACGAGGTCGAGGAATATTACGCGCACTTTCGCGTTTCCACCGATCTGATCGAGTTGCGCAACCTGCTGCAATGCGCCGAACTGATCGTGTGCAGTGCACTGGCCCGGCACGAAAGCCGCGGCCTGCATTATACGCTGGACTATCCCGATATGCTGGCCGAGCCGAAGGACACCGTACTCGTCCCCTAATACCAAGTCGCGATGATCGCGACTCATACCCGGCCACCCGCTCCCCCGGCCCGACCACCCGTTCATGGTACCCTATGGGTGGTCGGGCCGGGGGAGCGGGTGGCCCGGTATAGGTTCATGTCAATGAACCTTGGTATAAGTTGCATGAAACGCAACGGCGGATGCAGGCTATCCGTTTGACTCTGCAAGGGTCCAGGCGGAAACTCTGGTCAACCAATCGGGAACTTTCGCCTGCTAGAACGTGAGGTTCCCGCTACCAGAGGAGCCTGCTACAGATGACTGCCCCGCGTCCCCCACGTCCGCCCAAATCACCCGCCTTGTCCAAGGTGGTTGAGGAAGGGCTGGCTGCTGAACGTGCCGAAGCGGCAATAGAGGCCGAGGAAGCCGCACTTAAAGAGATCGCAGGGACCAGCGGTGCCGAAGGGGTGGAAGCCATCATTTCGGGTGCATCACCCGATGATGCGGCGCGGATGCGCGGGTACCTGGGCCTGCCCAAGCCTGGCGGCAAGCCACGCAAAACCAGTGACGAGCTGGCCGACGACTGGCGCAAGGGCGGCTATCCCTACAAGTACAAGATGCTGCGCAAGGATTACGAGCGCGAGAAATTCATCCTCCAGACCGAACTGCTCAAACTACAGCAGTGGGCCAAGGAAAACGGCGAGCGCGTTGTCATCCTGTTTGAAGGGCGCGATGCCGCTGGCAAGGGCGGCACGATCAAGCGGATGATGGAGCATCTCAACCCTCGCGGCGCCCGTGTCGTCGCGCTCGAAAAGCCCAGCGAGGTCGAGCGTGGCCAGTGGTATTTCCAGCGCTATGTCGAGCATCTGCCGACCAGGGGGGAAATCGTGCTGTTCGACCGTTCGTGGTACAACCGCGCCGGGGTTGAACGGGTCATGGGATTCTGCACCGACGACGAATACAAGGAATTCCTGCGCCAGGCACCGGAGTTTGAGCGTAATCTGGTCCGCTCAGGCATTCACCTGATCAAGTTCTGGTTCTCGGTCAGCCGCGACGAGCAGCGCCGCCGCTTCAAGGAACGCAGGGTTCACCCGCTCAAGCAGTGGAAGCTTTCGCCGGTCGATCTCGCCAGCCTCGACAAGTGGGACGATTACACCCGCGCCAAGGAAGCGATGTTCTTCGCCACCGATACGGCTGACAGCCCGTGGACCGTGGTCAAGAGCAACGACAAGAAGCGCGCCCGGCTCAACGCCATGCGCTATGTGCTCCATTCGCTGCCCTACAAGGACAAGGATGTGAAACGGATCGGCATGGTTGACGATCTGATCGTCGGTCGGGCCAACGTGATCCACGAACGCGGCGAACACAGCTGGCGCCGAAGCGCAGACGATTGACGGATACCATCAGGCGGTGCCTCCTCGCTGCGAGGAGGCGCCGCCAACGAAGCAATCCAGGCGGCGCGCTGGCTCGCTGCCCTCTGGATTGCTTCGCCCCGTTTGCGATGACGACGGGTCTTGCAAGCGTCCAGCGGTTGCGCTTCGCAGCGGTCCCGCTAACCTCCCGCGAAAGTCATTCCGGGGAGGAACCATGCCAAGCATCACCGCCAACGGCATCACGATCGAATACGAAACCCACGGCGATCCGGCGGGTCCGCCGCTGTTGCTGATCATGGGGCTGGGCGCGCAGCTGACGCTGTGGCCCGTCGAACTGGTCGAGGCGCTGACCCGGCGCGGCTATTACGTTATCCGCCATGACAACCGCGACATCGGGCTGAGCGAAAAGTTCGGGCACGCCGGAATTCCCAATTTCCGCCGGGTCGCGCTGATGCGCCTGTTCGGAATCCGGGCGCGGATCCCCTATCGGCTGACGGACATGGCTGACGATGCCGCTGCGCTGCTGGATGCGCTGGGGATCGCGCGGGCGCATGTGGTTGGGGCATCAATGGGCGGAATGATCGCGCAGCTGATGGCGATCCATCATCCCGGCAAACTGCTCAGCATGACCTCGATCATGTCGACCACCGGCAACCCGCGCCTGCCCCGCCCCAGGCCCGAGGCGCTGAAAGCGCTGCTTAACCGCGCCCCGCCCGGTGCCACGGTTGAGCAGGTCATCCCGATCGGGATCGGCGTGGCCCGGGCAATCGGCAGCCCGGCCTATCCGGCCAGCGAAGAGCGACTGCGCACGCGCATTGCCAGCGATTTCCAGCGCAGCTTCTATCCCGAGGGCGCTGCCCGTCAGATCAGCGCGATCGTCGACGATGGCGACCGCCGCAAGCGGCTGAAGAAGGTCGCGGTGCCCACTCTGGTGATCCACGGCACTGACGATCCGCTGGTCCCGATCGAAGGCGGCCGCGATACCGCCGCGCACATTCCCGGGGCAAAGCTGATCGAGGTGCCCGGCATGGGACATGACCTCCCGATCGAACTGGTCGAGACGATTGCCGATGCGATCGCCGGGCATGCGCGGTAGCGCACTAACCAGCCCTCTCAGAATCCCCAGCCGAGTGCCCGGGCCAGCCAGATCAGCAGAATCGCACCAATCACCGAGCCGAGGCAGCCAGCCCGGCTGAAGCCTTCGCGCAGGCTGGCCCCGGTGCTGAGCGTGCTGAACGCCCCGACCAGCAAGGCACCGCCAACCCCAAGCAGGCTGGTCATCAGCCAGCTCATCCCGATCGCACCGGGATAGAACCATCGCGCCAGCGCGCCGACAAACAAGCCCGAGATCAGGGCACCGATCAGATTAAACATGGCACATCAGACTCCGCTGGTAATGGCTGTCAGATAAGCCTGACCTGGCCGGCGACAAGGTGCGATCTGATTGCGCCGGGAGGCACCCCTGCGCAACAAGATTTCCGGGTCCGATTCTATCCTTGTCAACGCAGCATGAGCCCCTGTGCCCCGGCAAATTTTTTTTCGATTTTGATTTTGACTCTTGCGCGATTCGCCAGTGGCAGATTTCCCGCGCGTCGCTGCACCGCGCCATGACTCGCCGGGCCGGAACTTACCCACAGCATGGGGTTAACGCTCATTTACCCTCTTGCGCGCGATTCAGGATCGGGCACTATGGATAGTGGTCCGGAACACGGGGGGACCTACTAGACCTAGATTTTGCCATTCCGGCGCAGATTTGCGCGACGGCGGCGGATTCTGGTCTGGCGGGCCTCTTGCGAGCCGGAATTGGGGATGAATCCGGGATAAGTTTTTCTCGTTTCGTTCCGCCGGGTGGGATAGGATCAGGACTTGCCCGGCGATTCGAACGAAAGTGGAACATCAGGGTGGGCCGACAAGCGTGCGAAGCAGCTTGGCGGCATCGTTTGAAGACAGGGGCGAAGACAGTGGATTTCAGGAACGGAGACGAGCCGAGCATGGCCGAGGTTGAGGCAGCACTGGTTGAAGGGTCACCTGCGGGTGACGTGCCAGCGGCGAAAGTTCCCTCCGGTAATCCGGACAGCAAGGAGAGGGTGGATGCCCCGGCAGTTGGCATGACCGAAAAGAGCGATGCAGGCAGCGCCGTACTGGTCGAAAAGATCGGCGCGGAGGCTCTGGCCGGGGCCTTGGCGGCGGCGGCAGCTCCTGCTGTGGATGACAGCAAGGCGATTCACGAGCGCCGTTTCAACATTGTGGTCGATCATGATCGCGACACCCTGCTGACCGATTTCGGCAAGGACACGCTGGATGATCGCTATCTTTTGCCGGGTGAGCGCTATCAGGACCTGTTTGCCCGGGTCGCGGCGGCCTATGCCGATGATGAGGGCCACGCCCAGCGGCTGTATGACTATATTTCGAAGCTGTGGTTCATGCCGGCCACCCCGGTGCTGTCGAACGGCGGCACCAATCGCGGCCTGCCGATCTCGTGCTATCTCAATTCGGTGTCGGACAGTCTCGAAGGGATCGTCAACACCTGGAACGAAAACGTCTGGCTTGCCAGCCGCGGCGGCGGGATCGGCACCTATTGGGGCAATGTCCGCGGGATCGGCGAGCCGGTCGGCCTCAACGGCAAGACCAGCGGGATCATTCCCTTCGTCCGCGTGATGGATAGCCTGACGCTGGCGATCAGCCAGGGGTCGCTGCGGCGTGGTTCGGCCGCCTGCTACCTCGACGTATCGCATCCGGAAATCGAAGAGTTCCTCGAGATCCGCAAGCCGTCAGGCGATTTCAACCGCAAGGCGCTCAACCTCCACCACGGCGTGTTGCTGAGCGACGAATTCATGGAAGCGGTGCGCGATGGAGCCGAATTCAACCTGCGCTCGCCCAAGGACGGGTCGGTGCGCGGCAGCGTCGATGCCCGCAGCCTGTTCCAGAAGCTGGTCGAAACCCGTCTCGCGACGGGCGAGCCTTACATCGTCTTCTCCGATACGGTGAACCGGATGATGCCCAAGCATCACCGCGATCTCGGGCTCAAGGTATCGACTTCCAATCTCTGCTCGGAAATCACCCTGCCGACCGGGGTCGACCACCTCGGCAACGATCGCACCGCGGTGTGCTGCCTGTCCTCGCTCAACCTGGAAACCTGGGAAGAGTGGAACAAGGATGAGCGCTTCATCGAAGACGTGCTGCGCATGCTCGACAACGTGTTGCAGGACTATATCGACCGCGCGCCCGATGAAATGGCCCGCGCCAAATATTCGGCGATGCGCGAACGTTCGGTCGGGATGGGCGTGATGGGCTTTCACTCCTATCTGCAGAAGAAGGGCGTCGGCTTTGAAAGCGCGATGGCCAAGGCCTTCAACCTCAAGATGTTCAAGCACATCGCCGCCAAGGCCGATGAGGCCAGCCTGCTGCTGGCGCAGGAACGCGGGGCCTGCCCCGATGCCGCCGATATGGGCGTGATGCAGCGTTTCAGCTGCAAGATGGCGATCGCGCCGACCGCGTCGATCAGCATCATCTGCGGCGGCACCAGCGCCTGTATCGAGCCGATCCCGGCGAACATCTATACCCACAAGACCCTGTCGGGCAGCTTTGTGGTCAAGAACCCGTATCTTGAAAAGCTGCTCCAGTCGAAGAGCAAGGATTCCACCAACGTGTGGAATTCGATCCTGGAAAAGGGCGGCTCGGTCCAGCACCTCGATTTCCTGTCCCCTGAGGAAAAGGCGACGTACAAGACCAGCTTCGAAATCGATCAGCGCTGGTTGCTGGAATTCGCGGCGGACCGCACACCCTATATCGATCAGGCTCAGTCGCTGAACCTCTACATCCCGGCCGATGTCGACAAATGGGATCTGGCCATGTTGCACTTCCAGGCGTGGGAAAAGGGTATCAAGAGCCTTTATTACCTGCGCTCCAAATCGGTCCAGCGCGCCGGCTTCGCCGGTGGGGTTGAGGCGGACAACACTGCCGAACCGGCGACCTACGAACTGCCGACGACCGACTATGACGAGTGCCTGAGCTGCCAGTAGGCAGTCACGCCAGACAGGACGATCCGACATGATGACGCGCAAATGGCTGGGCCGGATAGCGGGATTGACGGTTGCGCTGGCGGCAGCGCCCGTCCACGCCGATCAGCTTGAAGGCTGGGAGGTTGGGCCGGAAAGCGGCAATACCGGCTGCATCGCCGGACGCGAGCTTCCCGGCGGCGTGCTGGTCAGCATCCGCCGCGCCACCACCGGGACCGAGTATTATATGGTCTTTTCCAGTGCGAACTGGGATTCGCTGCGCCCGCGCGCCGGTCAGCGGATCCCGATCGAATTGCTGTTCGCAACGCGCGATGGCGATCGGCGGATCCGCGACGAGGATGCCTTCATCGTTGCAACCGAACGCGGCGAAGAAGCCGTGATCGGCGTCTGGTCCGGCGAAGAGGGCGCATCCTTCCGTCGCATCGTCAATCGCGCCCGCAACGTCACCCTGATCGGTCAGGGCACGGAGATCGGCACTTACCCGCTGCCGCGCGGCCCCGCCGTGCTGGCCGAGCTGGATCGCTGCGTCGGCCGGCTGGCACCGCGACCGGGCTGATCGCGCCGAATGGCCGGGCGGGAGAAGCCGCTGTGAAACGCCGCGCGCCGTCCATGAACCGAACGGGATCGCGCCACTCTGGATGAGGCTGAGCGATGGGAGTGCCGAAGATGGATCAGAAGACCGGGTGCAGCGTGGCAGGGGTGGTGATCGGCGGCGCACTGTTGTTGGGGGTGCTGCTCGGCTGGCCGCAATACCGCGTCTATCAGCAGCGCCTGGCGGGCGAGGCTGCCTTGGCCGAGGCGCAAAGCTCGCGCCAGGTCGCGATCCTGGAAGCGCGCGCCAAGAAGGAAAGCGCGATGAGCCTGGCCGAGGCCGAGGTAATCCGCGCTGAAGGAGCGGCCAAGGCCAACAAGATCCTGCAGGATTCGCTGGGCGGACCGGAAGGCTATCTGCGCTATCTCCAGATTCAGGCGCTGGAAGAATCGAAGGCCCAGCTGATCTATGTTCCGACCGAAGCCGGCCTGCCGGTGACGGAAGCCAAGCGGCTGGGGCAGTGATTCTAACGTCCGTTACATCTGGCGACCATTCACGGCTTGCAATGGCAGGAGAACCCTGCTTGTTGCGAATCGTTCGCAACATTTTGGAGTTCGTTACACATGCGCAAATGGCACCGCTGGTTGTCAGTACTGTTTGGGGTGGTCCTGCTGTGGATCGCGGTTACCGGCATGCTCAGCCAGGTCGTTCCGATGTACCTGGACGCAACGCAGCCCAAGCCCGCCCCGGCCGTCGCGGCGGACGGCAAGCCGGCCTTCGTCTGCCCGCCGGACTATATGTGCCGGCCCAAGCCAAAGCCGGGCGACCCGCGCGGGATCATCGGCACGCTGCATCACCTGCATTCGGGCGAAAGCCTGGGTCCGGTCGGCGTGATCGTGTTTACCCTGGCCGGTTTCGCGATGGTATTCTTCGCGTTCTCGGGCCTGTGGCTCTATGTTCAGATGTGGCAGAACCGCAAGGAACGCAGCCTCAAACCCGGCTGGTTCTGGAAATAACCACCGCGCGACGCGCCCCTTCCACGGGGGAAGGGGCGCTCCGCCGCCGGGCATCGGCCCGAACGGCGGGGGGGCGCGACCCGAAGGCTTCAGCTGCCGTCGTTATCGGGCAGCGGACGCGCTCCGGCATGAAGCAGGACCTGATCGTTTTCGATCCCCGCCACGTCGCTCACCGCGATGTAGTGGTGCTGGCCATCGCCGCTGTCGGCGCGGGTCAGCTTGATCCGTTCACCATCGACCGAATCGACCCGGCCGACCTGCTCGCCATCCTGGCCAAGCACCGCCATATGTTCGCGGATCTGTTCGACCAGCCGGCCATCGGCGCCGCTGCCGCTGAAATCGGGCGAGCGCTGACCGGCATCGAACTGCCGCTGCTGACCCTGCGCGGCATAGCCTTCGCGCGGGGATTGGCCGAACCGATCACCCTCACCCTGCCCGCTCTGGCTGGTGCCGAAGCTGCCGCCCTGCTGGCCGCCGTTCATCGAAATGCCATCGTCCGTCATGGTCGTTCTCCTGCTGAGGCGGCGGGGCACTGCGCACCGCTCACCCATGCCGAGACAACCCGGCCACGGCCCGCACGTTCCCGCCGCGATGGCCGCGCCGCGCCGCACCGCCCGCGCACCGCGACGAGCCGCTTGTCCACCGTTCACACCGCCCCTGCGCCTTCCGCGCGGGCGGCATCCGCTTATATTGCCCCCCGATTCGCCAGGAGCCCGATCGATGTCCCTTCTTGAAGCCCGTAGCACCTACAAGCCGTTCGAATATCCGTGGGCCTACGAGTTCTGGAAGCGGCAGCAGCAGGTCCACTGGATGCCCGAGGAAGTGCCGCTGGGCGAGGATTGCCGCGACTGGGCCCAGAAGCTGAGCGAGCATGAGAAGAACCTGCTGACGCAGATCTTCCGCTTTTTCACCCAGGCCGATGTCGAGGTGCAGAACTGCTATCACGAGCATTACGGCCGCGTGTTCAAGCCGACCGAGGTGAAGATGATGCTGGCCGCGTTCAGCAACATGGAAACGGTGCATATCGCCGCCTATTCGCACCTGCTCGATACCATCGGCATGCCCGAAACCGAATACAGCGCCTTCCTGGAATATACCGAGATGGCGGACAAGTGCAGCTATATGCACACCTTCGGGGTCGACAGCGACGAGGATATCGCCCGCACCCTCGCCATGTTCGGCGGCTTTACCGAAGGGATGCAGCTGTTCGCCAGCTTTGCCATGCTGATGAACTTTCCGCGCTTCAACAAGATGAAGGGCATGGGCCAGATCGTCAGCTGGTCGGTGCGCGACGAAAGCCTGCACTGCGAAGGCATCACCCGCCTGTTCCACGCCTTCTGTGCCGAACGGCAGTGCCTGACCAAGTCGGTCAAGGAAGACAT
>JAFLDC010000005.1 GCA_017302775.1 Sphingomonadales bacterium | reverse complement strand
AGGAACGCCAGCGTCGGCGGCGTGCTGAACTGCTGGAAGTCTTCCTGCTCGCGGGTACGCTTGCTCTGCGTCGGCAGGCGCTTCAACAGCGCATCCAGCTTGCCCAGCGTCGCGCGCGCGCCCTGTTCCGTGGCCGGGTTCAGATCGCCGACGAGGCCCGCCTTCAAGGCGAGGTTCACGCCAAGTTCCAGGGCGTCATAGGCATCGCGCGGCGAGTATGCGCCCGACGCCTGGCTGCCGCCGACCTCCACGTTCGCGCGATCGAACAGGGCGCGCGCCTCGATCGACCGACCTGCATGCAATGCATCCGAGACCTAGCGCGCCACGCGCGCCAGGGCACCATTGAGTGCAGATGCGGCATCGGTCGACGGTGCGGCTTCAGTCTCAACCGGCAACGGAAGCGCCCCGTCGGGCGGTACCGGGGGCGTGTCGCGGGCCGTGTTGTCGTTCGCGGCCTCGGCCGCAAGGTTCAACGGGACTGGGGCCTCGGGGGAGGACGATGCATCGACAACGGGATCACGTTCGTCGCGTCGGCGCCGTCCGCCGGCGGGGTCGGGCCGAACATCTCCTGCGCCCATGCCACTTCCAGCGCCAGCGCGCCCAGGTACTCGCCCGCCTCGATCAGCTGCTGCGTCCGTTCCGGCGAGTGACGCATCCAGCGATTGGCGATCTGCGTCGCGATCGGCGGCATCGAGGTCAGCACGATCCGAATCGACGGCGGATACCTGTGCGCGTCGTGCAGCAGAAACGTCCCGCTGTCCTCGCTGCCCGGCCCGGTCGTCGTACTCATCGCGTGCGTCCTCCTGCTTGCTTGATCCTGAACCGTCGACCACCACGTCGGCCCAGAGACGATCCGTCGTGTTCGACAGCGTGATCGTGCCGCCTCCGACCGCGTAGCGCGCACCGAAACGGCCACCGAGGTTGGTGGCACCGGCCTGCGCGAACGCATCGCGCAGCGCCTTCTTCGCGGACTCGACTTCGGTCACGTGCGCGAAGTGCGCCGGAAATTCCACCCGACCCGCGCGTCCTGATCGAACCTGCGCAACGAGCCCATCGACAAAATCCATCAACATCGATGCATCGTGAATCGAGTTCGATGCATGACGCTTTACATCGACGTTTCGATGCGTTTGCGCCGTGTCCGCGACCTCTGGCGCCGCGTCCACCGAGGATGCCTCGCTGGATGATGCGATGGCAAATTTCGCCCACTGCAACAATCACGGCACCTCGCGGCGGCACTCCTGCGCAGCGCCATACACGCAACAGATCACACATCGGGGCCGTGACGCTCAATCCAGAGCGCGACTCGATGATCACGGCAGCACCTCTCGCGCTGGATAGATGGTCTCTGGCCCGACGGTGCACATTCTGCAGTTCCTGCACGACGGCCGTTATCTGCAGTGCAATCTCAACAAGGGCGTGATGGCCGGGCTGTTGGAACGGGTGCCGGTATGGCGGGTGGAGCATGGACAGCCTGGGCTGCTGGGTGCAGTGGTCTGGTATCAACAGAACCGGAAGGAGTGAGCACTGGTCGCAGGATTGATCCGAATCAACGCGTGCCGGCTGGACCGGCGCCTACAATCGGCTCGGCCCTTTGATTGGATGGACCAGTCATGCGCTTCGGTTCACGTTCTCTGATCGTTCCCGTGGTACTGGCAAGCTTCGTCCTGGCCACATCGGCGATTCCAGGCAGCACATGGGCGACCACGGGCATGCTGAGTCTGGGTTCGGGTGTCGCCGCCGTGTCGCTGATGGCCCTTGCAGCCGTCCTCGGTGCACGTTGGAAAACGGTCGAGTCGCTGTTCGGTGGTCTGGACCGCGTCTACGAGACACACAAGTGGCTTGGCGTATGGGCGCTGGTGTTCGCGTCGGTCCACCTGGTCTTCAAGGCGGGCGCGCCTGGATGGGAGACAGCCGCCATCCTGCCGCTGCCCGGACCGGTGACACGGCTCGTCCGGCAGCTCAGCTTCGTGTCGCTGATGCTCATCGTCGTGCTGGCGCTGAACCGCAAGATCCCGTACCGGACCTGGCGTTGGTGGCACAAGCTGTCCGGGCCACTGTTCCTGATCGTCGTTGCGCACTGGGCCAGCTTCAAGTCGCCCATCACGCTGGCCAGCCCGGCGGGAGCATGGTTGGCCGTGCTGTCGTTGCTAGGCATGATGGCGGCGGCTTACAAGTTGCTGCTGTATCCCACGTTCTCGCGGCATGCTCGTTACCGCCTGCGCTCGGTCTCGGCCAACGGCGGCGCCGTCCATCTGCAGCTTGTGCCGGAAGGCCGGCGCATCCCATTCCTTCCAGGCCAGTTCGCGTTCGTATCCTTTGAGCAGGACGGCCTGCGCGAGCCACATCCCTTCACCATTGCCAGCGCGGGGGACGTCGATGGCGGGATCGCCTTCATGGTGCGCTCGCTCGGAGATTACACGGAGCGGCTGGTGAGGGACGCCAAGCCCGGGATGGTTGCACAGGTCTATGCGCCGTTCGGCCGGTTCGAGCACATGCCCACGGGGCGGCAGGAGATATGGATCGCCGGCGGCGTGGGCGTGACGCCGTTCATTGCGTGGCTTCACGATGCCGGCGCGACCGAGCTGGGCGGCGTGACGTTCTTCCATTTCTACACGCCGGGCCGCGAGCTTCCCGAAGCCGTGGATCTGACGGGGATGGCGCGTGCGCGAGGCGTGGAACTGGTCGACGTCACAACGGGACCAGGCTCCATGGAGTTTCGTCAGCGGTTCGCGGAGCTGGTCGAGCAAGCTGGCGCATCGGAGATACAGATCAGCTTCTGCGGCCCCGAGGGTTTGCGCGACCAGGTGCGCCAGCTGATGCGGGAAACCGGCGTGGCGGAAAACCGGTTGCGCCACGAGCTGTTCGAGTTCCGCTGAAGCTGTCTTGGTGCCTGATTCCCGTCATTTCTTCGAATCGCCAACGATCTTCCCGCTATTTCTTCTGCCGCATTTTGCCAGCTTGGCACGTCAGTCGGTTACGGGTCCACGGCCGCGTTGCCGACGGTTTGGATCCGATCTTGGTCACGGACAAGTTCCGCGACGAATGCCTCAACGAGCATTGGTTCACGTCGGTCGCTCAAGCCCGCGACGTGATCGCTGACAGGCGACGCGACTACAACGAAGTACGTCCGCACAGCAGTTGCAGCCGCATCCCGCCAGCGCAGTTCGCCGCCATCCATCGTGCACAGCAGGACTGTATGAGTTGAGTATTTCCCCGACAGCCCGTCCCTGAAACGCTCGTTTCAGGGCGGGCACCTGGGCCTTCGGTAGATTGGTGGTTACCACACCTTCCAGTCACACCCGGAGAACCCAGATGACCGCTTCCGAACAGATTACCAAGCGCAAGTTCTCGTTGCTGCAACTGGCCGAGGAGCTCGGCAACGTCTCCAAGGCCTGCCAGCTCATGGGCTATCGCAGAGACTCGTTTTACGAGATCAAGCGCGCCTTCCAGACCGCCGGTGTCGCCGGCCTCGTCGAACACAAGCGCGGGCCGCGTGGACCGCATCCCAATCGGGTCAGTCCCGAGGTCGAGACCGCCATCCTCGACTTCTGCCTCAAGCACCCCACCAAGGGATCGCAGTTCGTCGCCAACCAGCTTTGGCTCTCCGGCGTCGAAGTCAGCCCCTCGGGCGTACGCGGCGTCTGGCAGCGACACGACATCCTCAAACGACACCAGCGACTGCTCCGGCTCGAAGCCCACGCCAGCGACACCACCTACGTCCTCTCCGACGAACAGAGGCGGCTGCTCGAACGCGCCGGCAGCGATGTCATTCCCCGGCACGTCGAGTCCTCCGCGCCCGGAGAACTCCTCAATCAGGACACGTTCTACTGGGGCACCCTCAAGGGCGTCGGCAAGGTCTACGTCCAGGTCGTCGTCGACACCTTCTGCTCGCTCGCCTTCGCCAAGGTCTACACCAGCAAGATGCCGATCACTGCGGCGGACACCCTCTACGACCGCGTCCTGCCGTTCTACGAAGCGATCGGCGTGCCGGTCCAGGCCATCCTCACCGAAAACGTGCTAACTCTGGAGTCAAGTCGAATGTGGAGACGAGCCTGGTCGCAGGCGCGGGAAACGCCTGTCCCAAGCTGTCGCCTACCGGCTCGAGAAATGACCCGTGGGCTTCCACGTCAACAAGATCCCCTGATCTGACCATAGTGAACACGAGGTCCGAACGGCCTCGAATGTGCTTAAAACAGCATGAGGTTCCCGTGGAAGGTCCGAGCATTATCTACAGGATCCTATGAGGTCCCGACGGCCCTACGGAGCGGGATCGATCCACGGGGTAAAGCATTCTCGAAATAGCAGCGGTAGTGCGTTTGATGTTTGACCAGCCCGTAGGCGACGCGCGCCATTTTTGCGGCGACCGCTGTCAGTGCCTTGCGCTTGCGATCCGCATCGCGAGGATCGACTTGGACGTAACGTTCGTACTTCGCCCGGAAACTGTTCTCTCGCATCCGCACCGCCACTGTGGCAGCGAACCAGAATGCGAACCGGAGCCGGGCATTACCGCGCTTGGATAGTCGCTCCTGCCCCTTGTACTGACCGGATTGGGACTTCGCCAGATCGAGTCCGCAATACTTGAGGAATTGCCGGTGATGGCTGAAGCGACGCAGATCGCCGCCCTCAGCCAGAATTGTCAAGGCCAGCACGGGACCGATGCCGGGCAAGGAACGCAGCGCTTCGTAATCCGCCCGACCGCTCAGCAACTGGTGAGCTTGATCGGCCAAGGCATCTCGTTGCTCGATGAACTGTTGGAATCGACGCAGCTGAAGACGGAACGTCTCAACCTCAATCGAATCCTCCGCCACCGGAAGACCAATGCTTTGCAGGGCACAGTCGTACAGTTCGCGAAGCCAGGCGCGCTTGTTCACCTTGCGTCCAACCAGTTCCCAAGCTTCTTCGTGGAAGGCCTCATAAGCCAGTGCGCGAATCGACGCGGCGGTCGGGAATCGCAGCATGAAGCGGGCAAACCAGTCCGCGTGCGCGCCGTCGAAATAACGTTCTACTTCGGGGAAGTACAGCGGCAGATAATGCGTCATCAGACTGTGTTGCAAGCGTGTTCGCGCCAGACTGATCTGATAGTGCGTCTTGGACAACTCCTGCAGGCCATGATGTCCGGCCACCAAAGGATCCACGTATCGCAGCGTGATGCCTTGCTTGAGCAACGCCAGAATGACCGTAGCGTCCTTCGGATCATTCTTGTCCCACGAGTTGAACACCGCTTCCCGGTAGCGCGCACCAGCCACCGAAGACACCAGACAGACCTCGAAGCCCTCCTGGAGAAGCCGATAGGCCAAGGTTCGGTGGCAATCGCCCGTGGGCTCCATGGCAATCCTGATCGGCGCCGGCAATCCCTGCAACAGGCCCACCAATCGCTGATGGTCTTCTTGCGTGCTGGCCATGCGGAATCGCTGATGCTTGCCATCCGGCGTCTCAATCAAGACCGAGTGGTGGCGCTTGGCGATATCGATCGCGACCCAGGTGGCAGCAGGCGTAACATCGGAACGGGCAGTCATCGTCAACGAACTCCTGTGGTGTGTGAGAACCCTCAGGATCATCTCGGAGACGATAGCGGCCCACCAAAAGATCATGCTTCCAGATGTACTACGGCCGCGAGTTCTGCGGCAAGCCCGAGCAGCATCCATACGAACTGCTGCTGGCGATGGAAGACATCGAACATCGCAGGACGAAGATCGCCACGCCGCGTACCAACGGCTTCGTCGAACGCATGAATCGCACGCTGCTGGACGAGTGCTTCCGCGTCGCAGGACGCCAGGCCTGGTACATCACGCTAGCCGAGATCCAGCGCGATCTGGACGCGTTCCTGCGCTACTACAACCTCGAACGCAGCCACCAGGGCTATCGCCTGAAGGGCCGAACGCCCGCTCAGGCGCTACGCGAAGCGCTCACGATCAAGGACCTTCCGCCCATCGTTCCGGAGCCGGAGGTGACAGCCGAAAACGAACCCGACACACTCGCCGCGTAACCGCCCCTGCCGAGGCCCGGGTGTCGGGTAATTACCCAACTTGTACACCCCGACGGGTCAACGCGACCAACGCAGTGCGCCGCTCATACATACCTCCGTGATTGCCGTAATGTACGGCTTGGAGATGTCTACTGAACTCGGGGTAATTCACTATCCTGCGTACCTGCGCCGTATCCGCTTCAAGACCCCGATACTGGCAAGACACTGATCTTCCTCACCAACCAGACCGCCTTGTCCGCGCTCAACATCGGTGCGCTCTACAAGAGTCGCTGGCACGTTGAGTTGTTCTTCAGGTCGATCAAGCAACACCTGCGGGTCAAGCGGTTTTATGGCACTTCAGCCAATGCAGTGAAGACACAGGTCTGGATCGTAGTCAGTGCGCGTCCTGGTATCGATCGTCCGCAAGCGCCTCAATCTGGACGTCTCGATGCACGCACTGTTACAGATCTTCTCGGTCACACTCTTCAAGAAAATGCCGCTTCAGCAGGTTTTCGAGGAAAATTCTGATGGAAATGCATCCTGTCAATTGAATTTATTTGAAATTTGACCGGACATTAGTGATTTAAGTTGAATTTATGTCTCGTGTCGTCCTGTGCGGGGTCGGGCAATCCACATATTTATGTGGGTTACCGACTATGGTGGATGCCGTGCGTGGCCATCGGATCGAGGTCACAGTCTGAGTACGGGCTTTGCAAGCGCCTCCAGCCGAGGAAGGTCCACAAGATGGACGTGGCGCTGGTTGATCTGCAACGTACCTTCGTTGCTCATCCGGCGCAGTACGCGGCTGATGGTCTCCGGAGCGAGATGCAGATAATTGGCGATATCGGACCGCGCCATCGTCAACATGAATCGGTGCGGCGAGAAACCGCGTGAGGCATAGCGCCGCGACAACATCACCAGGAAGGCGGCCAAACGCTCGTCCGCGCTGAAATCCCCAGCGAGCAGCGAGGCCTTGCCGATGTCCAGGCTGAGCAAGCGGAACAGGTGTTGCTGCAGGCCGGGCATGCGCGTGGCCAGCATCGACAACTGGGGGAACGAGAACACACAAAGCGTGACCGTATCTAGGGCGATCGCATTGCATGGGTACCGGGCGCTATGGATCGCGTTCAGCCCGATCACTTCGCCTGGCAGGTAGAAGCCCAGCACCTGCTCGTTGCCTTGGCTATCAATGATGTAGGTCTTGACCGTGCCCGAGCGTACGGCGGCGATCGCGTTGAATTCACTGCCTTCTCGAAAGATGTGGTCGCGTGCATCATATGGCCCGGTATGATTGACGAGAACATGCAGGTCCCGCAGGTCGGCTTTTCCATAGCCCTCGGACAGACAGGCTTGGGAAAACGCACAAGTGGTGCAGAAATGCAGTTCATCGCCATCGTCAGCGGTAGCCGGGTTGGGAGTGAGGCGGCGGCCGATGTAGGAGCTGTGAGGCATGCGGATCAACCGGACAAGAGCAGAAGTAGGTCGCAAGTCTCGGGGATTTGAGGCGGGCTGTCGAATTCGGCTGGAACCTAGGGAGCTGTCAGCCGACCGTCTTCGTTTTTCCTTGGAATTGCTGCGCTGCAGCAAGCCGCATTCCAAACGGTAGGAACGAGAGCGGGTATGCCCGGGCCCTGTGACATCCTACCCGCGGCGCCGGGCATGCCGAGTGCCGGCGCCGAAACGGGACTGGGTAGGGCTGATCGATCCTGTGCTGATCGATCAGGAATTGCCTCAACTCAATGTGTCCATTGCAGTTGCAGCCATGCCTTGCGGGTATCGCGTGCAAAACCGTCGCTGCGGTAGTCGGCGTACTTGATCAGGCCGCTCCAGCCTTTCCATAGCGGCCGACCCAGCGAGAGATCCAACTCCTGCCCGTAGTCGCGCCCGAAGGCCATGCGCGTATCGGTGCGGTAGTCATGCCAAGTCGCCGCCCAGCTGAATTTCTCGAATTTGCCGCTCGCGCTGACGTAACTATCTTCCAGGCCACCGGCCGGCGTGACCAGAAATTTGTCGGCCCAGCCATTGAACGCATGCAGCGTCGCAAGAGGCGATTGCAGTGCGTGATGGCCATTGCTGCCCAGATGCTCCCAGCCCAGCTTCCAGGTTACGTCATTCGCCTGCAATGAGGGCTCCAGCAACCAGTAGCTGTGGGTGAAGTCAAGCGGATTGTTGGCATGGTCGTACTGGCGCGCGACTTCGACGGTCCAACCCCAAGTCAGTGGGTCGCGCATAACGCTGCCAGTCCAGCGCAGGCCGTAGGTCGCGGTCGAGGCGGCGGAAACATTCTGATCGTCGTGCAGGTAAGCGTAACCGGTCCACTGAAGTTTTCCGCGCTTGTAACCGACATTGAGCAGATGCGAGGACAGATCGCGCTCGCGGGCGAGGCGGTCGATCGCCTTGTCGCCAGAGACACGGTGCACACGGTCCAGCCATGCATACCGTACGCTCCAGGCGTCGGATGGCATGATCTCCAGATTCAGGGCGTCAAAGGTTTGCTCGTTCTGGCGCCAGCCAACGTTGCCGATCCAGCGTTGGTTGTCCAGATTGATGCGTTGCCGGCCAAGTACCGCCCCGAAGTGGTCGCGCTTCCAGCTGATCCAGGCCTGATTGAGTTCGGTACCGTCCGGATCGAGTACGGTCGGGCGGGTGATCGCGCCATTGGCGCCGTTATTGTGATGCTCGCCGGCATCGGCGATGCCTTCGCCCTCGATCAGTGCACCCCAGCTATTTCCCAAGTCGAAACGCAGCCCGGCACGCAGACGCGCGGTGGTCGTATCCGCGTCGCGCAGGAATGCGTCGTCCTCGACATGCTCATGGCGCAGGCGCAGATCCCACTCGAATTTCACCTGATCTGCGGCAGAAGTAGGTAGACTTGCCGCCGACAACAGGGCGACGGAACAGGACGCGACGATACGCATGTGGCACCTCGGCTTATGGGAGGCGTCATTTTTCCGCGTACCGACTCCACCTGGATATGATCGACATCAACCTCAGCACTCTTTCTATCCTCATTTTCCGAAAAACGTCTGAAGGGTTGTATCCTGATGTGGTGATTGACTTGCTGTTTCAAAACTCAAGGAAGACGGGCGATACGCCGCGGGTGGCGTCGATGGGCTCCATCTTCGAATCGCAGGTGGTTCCCGTGCGTGGATTTTGCGGTTGGTGGTCCTGGTCAATGACCACGGCGCACGTGATCCGTCGTCGTGCCGTGCCAATATCGGACTGGGCGGCTTCCGGATGTCCCGCTGGTCGAGGCGAGGGAGCGTGCCGGCGAATTGCGACGCAAGGAAAGGGAAGCATCGACCCCGTGGTCGAACGGCGTCGGATCAAAGTCCTGCAGGCTCGTCGCGTTGAGCAGGCGAAGACGTTTGCCGGCTGTGAAAAGGCTTACATCGTCAGTCACCGTGCGACCTGGAAGAATGCAAAACACGGGAAGCAATGTGCATTGACGCTCGAACCATGCGCTTACCCGAAGATTGGTCGATGTCCCGTTGCCGATATCGACACCACAGCAATTCTGGGCATCCTCGAACCCATCTGGTCGACGAAGACCGAGACCGTCAGCCGTGTGCGCGGGCGGATCGAGTCCGTCCTCGACTGGGCGGCGGTCCGGGGATACCGACAAGGTAAGAATCCGGCGCGCTTGAAGGGGCATCTCGACAAATTGCTGTCTGCTCGATCGAAAGTGCGGAAAGTCGAGCACCATCCGGCACTGCCGTATGCGGATATGGCAGGATTCATGGCCGAGTTGGCCGGACGCGCGGGCATTGCAGCGCGTGCACTCGAATTCGGTATTCTCACTGCTGCCCGCAGTGGTGAGGTCCGGGGCGCGCGATGGGAAGAATTCGACCTCAATGCGAGGACCTGGACGATTCCGGCGGATCGGATGAAGGCCGGCAAGGAGCATCGCGTGCAGCTCACTACGCGTGCGGTAACATTACTCCAGTCGCTGCCCAGGGTCGCCGGAAGTGCGGTGGTGTTCACTGCGCCGCGTGGCGGTAAATTGTCGAACATGACGTTGACCGCAGTCCTGCGGCGCATGGGCCGCAAGGATGTGACCCAGCACGGGTTCCGTTCGGCCTTTCGCGATTGGGCGGGAGAGACCACGGCTTTCCCCCGCGAGGTGATCGAACATGCACTGGCGCACCAGTTGCGCGACAAGGTCGAGGCTGTCTACCAGCGTGGCGATCTGCTCCAGAAGCGCGTTGAGTTGATGCAGGCTTGGGCCGATTACTGCGATAGCGGGCATCGCGAGGGGGTGTCGTGAACCGGTCCTTCACCCGTAGCGATAGGGCCTCAGTCGCGAAGAATCGGTTTGGCAAGGGCGACCAGTCGCTCGATGTCGAGCAGTTGGACGTCGCGGTGACGGATCTCGATCAGGCGATCGGCATTGAAGCGCTTGATAATCCTGCTGACCGTTTCCGCTGCCAGTCGCAGGTGACTTGCGATATCCGCGCGTGTCATCGTCAGGGTGAAACGCGTCGTTGAGAAGCCCCGGGCAGCGTAGCGCTGGGACAACAGCATGAAAAAGGCCGCCATGCGCGCCTCGGCAGAATGGTCCCCGGCCAGCATGGAGGCCTTGCCGATGTCGAGGCTCAACAGGCGGAACAAATGCTGTTGCAGACCAGGCATCCGGGTCGCGAGCAACGAGATCCTCGGGAAGGAGAAGCAGCAGAGCGCGACCGTGTCCAATGCGACGGCACTACAGGGGAAACGCGCCGAATGGATCGCGTTCAGCCCGATCACTTCGCCAGGCAGATGAAAACCGAGGACCTGTTCATTGCCATATGTGTCCATGACAAAGGTCTTGACCGTGCCTCCACGTATCGCGGCGATGGTATTGAAGCGCTCGCCTTCGCGGAAGATGTACTGGCCGGGTTCGATCGGGCCGACGTGGTCGACCAGGATGTGCAGCGCTGCGAGATCCTGCTTCTCGTATCCCTCGGACAGGCACGCCTGCGAGAAGGCGCAGGTCGAGCAGAAATGGAATTCGTCCCCGTCGTCGGCTGCCGCCGGGTACTGCCTCCCGCAGGATGTGGTCGGGGGAGGCGTGGACATCACGATCAACCGAGAGTGAGGGGGCGGACGGAGGCGCTTGAGAGAGGGGCTGAGTCGGGATCGAAGTGCCGGGCGACCGCGCGGGAAGAGAGTCTGGCGACGCGATCCAGCATGATCGCGTCCTGTTCCTGCGACAGTGATTCGTCTTCGAACAAGGGGCCGAGTCTTTCGAGTTCGATCGCGAAGTAGCTGCCGAAGTCGATGCCGTGCAGGGCCGATATCTTTGCGGTGTTGATGCGGCCGTGGCAGAGGATGTTCTGCAGTACCATTGCACGGATCTGGTCGTCTTCCTGAAGTTCGATTCCGCGATCCACCGCGCGTTGCCCGCGATCGATGCGCGATTCCCAGGTCGCCTGGTCCCGCGCATTCTGCGCGTGGCAACTGCCGAGCTGGCTGATGGCACCGACGCCGAATCCGATGAGATCCGTGGTGCCATGCGTACCGAAGCCGAGCGCATCGCGATGGATCCGGTTGCAGTGTTGGGCGGCCACCAGTGGATCGTTCGCTCTGGCGAATACATCGACGCCGATATGCAGGTAGCCTGCGGTTTCGAGGGCGTCCGCCCCGGCCAGCAGCATCCGAGCGTGCGCCATGTGCCGGGAAGCGGTTTCGCACGCGAAGTCGTCCGATTCCGATTGCGCGCAGTAGCGCAGGCCGATGCGCTCGGGTTGGGCTTCAATGGCCGCGGCGATGAGCGCTTCGAAGCTTCGATCCGACTGCCCGGCCAGACCGTAGGGAACTTCGATGCGCAGGTTCGCGATTCCTGCGCTGTGTACGCGCTCGACAAGACGCGCTACTTCGCTGGCTTGTTCCTGGCTGTCGCGGACGGAGTCGGCGATCGCCGCACTACTGACGCTGATGCGATTGAATCCCAGCTTGACCCAGTCCCGCAACGGAACCGGTGCCGGCGCATCCAGATCCAGTGTCATCGCAAGATCGATGCCGCCGGCGCCACGCAGATGGAAATGGCGTCCGAGACTTTCCAGCAGTTCGCCGACCTGCGCTGGATTCAGCCAGCGCGTCATGCCGGGAGCGAGATGGATCTCGACGACATCGCGGTCCCGGTCGAACAGGCTTCCGACCAAACCGATTTCACGCACCAGCCTGTCGCAGTACGTGTCCGCCCGGTTTCGGTCCTGTATGCGTATAGGTGAATCGGCGCGGCAGAAACTGCTCCGGTAGGCCGTCGGGACATCGAAATGTAACGCCAGTAGCGCAGGAATCGGGTCGCCGTTGCTCGTGTGGACCGCTGTCGTGAATTGACTGTCGCTGAATGGTCGGAACGCTTGCGGGGGGGGATACAGCGCGTAGCGCCCCCCCCCCCATCTCCAGGTTTCGGGCAAGACGATCAACCGGCGGTGGGTGCAAGGTCGCGTTCATGAGGACGAATCCGGTGGGCAAACGGTGCGTGGAGGAGGCGGGGAGGGGTCAACCGCATCCGCATCCGCCGCAGCATCCGCTGCCGCCATCGACGACCCGCAGGCCCAGGCCAGAACGACGGATTGCGTCGCTGAGCTGTTCTGCATCGAAGTCGCCGCGGACGAGGACTTCTCCACTGCCCTGGTCGACGATGATCTCGCAGTCGGGATCAATCCGGACCAGCGATTCGCGGAATGCATTCAGGACCGACGAATCGGCAATGGACGAAAACGATGCAAGCATGTCGAGGCCTTCGAGATACAAGAAAGAGAATTGCAGTGTCGACGTGCCCGCATTGGTGCGCACTGACACAGATCAAGCCGCCTTGACCGGCAACGGTTTAGACTGTGAACCTCCCCAAGCCATTCCATTCGCAGGCGTATGGATCATTTCGACGATCTGCTTGCTGCCGCACGCAGCCAGCCACAACCCCAGCGGTTGCTGTTCGTGTTCACGCGCGCGGAGTGTCCGCCCGATGCAGACGTATCACAGCGTGCGGCGTTCGAGCGCGGTGACGGCGGCGCACTGGCGCCAGCGATCTGCGTCGACAAGCTTCCCGAGGAAATCGCCTCGTTCGACGCGCTGCGCGACGAGGCTGCAGGAGCGATTTCGGATTGGCGCATCCTGTTCGTCGCAGCGATGGATGGGCGCGGCGGCCACGCGCCGAATGCGGACGAAGCCGTGCAGCCGTTACGGATGATGGTCGAACAGATCAAGGGTGGGCGTATTGCCCGTTTCCTGGCCGTCGATCGCGATGGAAATCTGGTGTCCTTGACGTGATCCTGGCCAATTCCCGCGTGCTTCATGAGCATGCGGGCCGGCCGCTCTGCCAATGTGCATTGCGTCGCCTTTCCCGGACGCCGGATCGTCGGTTATGGGCAGTTCGGTCCGGAGTTTCAAATCAGTACCGCCGCCGCTTTGATCTGCGCCCACAGCGGCATACCAGGCTGCAGATTCAAACGTACGGCCGAACGTTGCGAAATCCGGGCCAGAAGCATGGTGCCCGACGCATCGAGCGTCGCCACGATCTGCCCATCTGGCAATTGTGCGAGGGATCTCAGCGTGACCGGTAGCAGGTTGAGCAGGCTCGTGTCGTCGTGACGCTGCAATGCCACACTCACGTCTCGGGCCTGGATGCGTACCCGGACATGCGCGTCTCCCGGATCATGACAGCATTGCGCATGAATCGGACCTGCCGGAGTGCTTAGAACGAGCAGGCCGTATGCATCTCGATGCGTCACATGTCCATCGAGCACCACGCCACCGTCTTCGCACATCGTCATCGGCAGGTCTGCACGATTCAATACGTCCAGTGCGGGGCCGCATGCGACGACTTTGCCCGCTTCGAGAAGGACCAGATGATCTGCAAGGCGCGAGACTTCTTCTATCGCGTGGCTCACGTAGAGCACTGGAATGCCGACATCACGCCTCACCGTCTCGATGTAGGGCAAAATCTCAGCCCGCCGCTCGGTATCTAGCGCGCTCAAGGGCTCATCCAGCAACAGCCAATGCGGCTGAGTCGCCAATGCGCGTGCCAACGCGACCCGCTGACGTTCTCCACCGGAGAGGCTTTCAGGCCGGCGCGACAAGAGCGGACCGAGTCCAAGACGCTCAATCCATGTTTCGAGCAATTGCGGCGGAGCATCGGCACGCCGCCAGCCAAAGCGCAGATTGTCCAGGACGGTCAGGTGTGGTAGGAGCACGGTGTGCTGGAACACCACGCCGATCTCGCGCGCATGCGCGGGCAAACGGGAGGTTTCGTGTTGCCAGGCCTTGCCGTCAATACGTACGATGCCGACAGCATCGGCTTCAAGTCCGGCTATGGCGCGCAGCAGTGTGGTCTTGCCGCTGCCTGATGGACCGAATATGGCTGTCGTTCCCCGGCTTGGCAGTTTCAGGTTTACATCGAGTGCGAAATCCTTTCGCGTGACTCGCAGACGTACTTCGATGGGAGCGCGCTCTTCAACCATTGCTGACGGCCGTGCGTCGGCCCAGCCATTGCATGGCCAGCAGCAGCGTGAAGGAGAAGAGCAACAAGCCGCCCGCGAGTCGATGCGCATCGGCATAGTCCATGCTCTCGACCTGATCATAAAGTAGAACAGACAGCACTCGTGTCTCGCCGTCGATATTGCCGCCCACCATCAGCACGACCCCGAATTCGCCAATCGTGTGCGCGAAGCCGAGCAGGATTGCGGTGATCAGGGATGGTCGAGACATTGGAATAACTACGCTGAAGAAACGGTCTAACGGTGATGCGCGAAGTGTCGCGGCCGCTTCGAGCACCGACACGGGAACCGACGCGAATCCGGCTTGCAGCGGGTGCACAACGAACGGCATCGAATAGATCACGGAGGCCAGTAGCAGTCCTTTGAAGGTGAATGCGAATGTTCCAAGACCGAGCGCAGTTGTCAGCTGGCCAACGGGGCCGTCCGGTCCCATTCCGATGAGAAAATAGAAGCCTAGCACCGTGGGCGGCAATACCATGGGCAGCGCCACGAAAGCGCCAACCGGCAATCGCCAGAGAGATGTCGTTCTCGACAACCACCATGCCAAGGGCATGCCGATCGCCAGCAGGATCAGCGTCGTCGATCCGGCCAACTGCAATGTGACCCATACCGCAGACCAGAGCGGTGAATCCGGGATCAATGCCGTCATGAGGGTTGATGCCTGCACGACATCACTCGTAGCCCAAGGCGCGAATCCGATTCCTTACGGGCCTGCTGCGCAGGAATTGCAGGAAGCCTCGCGCCGCAGCATTCGCTCGGCCATGGTCGAGCAATACCGCGGTCTGTATGATCGGTGCATGCCAAGCCGCCGGGATGTCCCATGCTGATCCCGGGTGAGTCTTGCGTGCTTCAAGGACGAGCGATCGTGGCAGTAACCCAAGAGGCGCTGCACCGGACACTACGAACTGCGTGGCCTGTCCGACGTTTTCGCCCATCACGAGTCGCTGTTGCAATTCGTCCCAGCGTCTTACACGAAGCAGTACTTCTCTTGCTGCAGCGCCATATGGAGCGAGTTCTGGATTGGCGATTGCCAGCCGATCAATCTGCCCCGTGCGCAGCAACGTCTCCCCATTCTTCACGCGTTCCCGGTCCCGGCTCCACAGCACGAGTCGGCCGATGGCATAATCGTGGATTGTCTTGCCATCGGCCAGGCCTTCTGCGACCAGCTTGCGCGGTGTCGCCGCATCGGCGGACAGGAGCACATCGAATGGTGCGCCGTTCCTGATCTGGGCATAGAGCTTGCCGGTGGATGCGACGCCGATCTCGATTCTGTGACCGCTTTGTCGCGAGTAGGCATCCGAGAATTCTCGCGCGGCATCCGCAAAACTGGCTGCGACCGCCAAGCGTGCTTCCTCTGCCTTGGCCTGGAGCGGAAATGCACACAGAACCGACAGGGCAAGGTGAGCAAGACGCGGGATCATCACGGCGAATTGATCTCGTATGGAATGAGTATGAAGTGTAGAGAGATGGTCGATCAAAAGTCCTTTTTTCAAAATTCTTGCGCAATCCGTTTCGATGATGGATTGCATTTCCGTCATGATCGGATGGATAAGTCATCGACGAAGAAATCGACAGCCCATGAAATCAGGTCGTAATCCGCGCAGACGATCCGTAGCCCTCCCTGCAATTCGGTATAGCGGAGATAGTCGGATTGGGCTCGAATGTTGCCGATGGTCGCCAGTACGTTGGCGCGGATCGATTTGTTCAGACGCGTGCCTGTTGCCGCTTCATCGAAGTCGTCAAGAACCGGTCGTACTCCCGGGGAAATTCGATCGACGATCGAACGCAGTGCGGGGCTGGTGTCCCCCGGGGAGAGACAGTGGTCGAGCATCGCCTGTACGGCGCCGCACTTGGAGTGTTCAAGTACGACGATCAGTCTGAGCTGAAAACGCTCGACGGCGAATTCGATGCTTCCAACCTGAGAGGGCGCCGCAATATTTCCGGCGACCCGGATGACGAACAGGTCGCCGGGTCCCTGGTCGAACATGAACTCGGCCGGTGCCCGCGAGTCCGAGCAGCCCAGGGTGACCGCAAACGGACGTTGCGTGCGTGCATGATCTTCGCGTCGCGCATGGCTGAGCAGTGCTTCGAGGCTAACCACATGTTCCACGAAGCGGCGATTGCCATCGCGAAGCCGGGCCAGGGCCTGTTCGGCGTCGAATTGAGGGCCCAGCATCTCAGCGCCTCTGGCTCGCTTGCATGATTTCAGGCAGGTCCGTCTCGGAGGCGATCTGCGGGTGACGAGCAAGATCCATACGGCGAATCGCGAAGTGCATCCACAGCAGTGCTGTTCCCACCAGTGCGAACAACAGCATGAAGCAACTGGTCCAGATACCGATGGCATCGTTCATCGCCCCGAACACGATCGGCAGAATGAATCCGCCCAGACCACCGATCATGCCGACCACGCCGCCGACCGCGCCGACGTTGTTCGGGTAGTACACCGGGATATGCTTGTAAACTGCGGCTTTCCCGAGGGACATGAAGAAGCCGAGGATGAATACCAGCACCGTGAACGGTACGACGCCGACCGCGAGACGAAATTCGACTGGACCTTGGATGCCGTCGACGACATACGATGTCGATGGGTACGACAGCAGGAATGTGCAGATCGTCGAAACGCCGAACGTCCAGTACATGACTTTTCGGGCGCCGACCTTGTCTGACAGCCAGCCGCCAACGACCCGGAAAAGGCTTGCTGGGATCGAGTAACACGCCGCGATGAGGCCGGCGGTTTTAACGTCCAGACCGTATGCGCCTGTGAGATAGCGAGGAAGCCACAGGGCGAGCGCGACGAATGCGCCAAAGACGAAGAAGTAGTACAGGGAGAATCGCCAGACTTGCAGGTTGCGCAATGGTTTCATTTGCTCGGCAAAAGGCACCGGCTTGATGCCTTCCGCGCGCCGCTTTGCGAGACCGGGATCGTCTTTGGTGACCAGGAAGAACACGATTGCGGTGGCCGCTAGACCGATTGACCAGAAACGTGCGACACCGTGCCAACCATAAGCCACCATCACCATCGGTGCCAACAATTTCGTCACGGCTGCGCCGACGTTGCCTGCGCCGAAAATACCAAGCGCCGTGCCTTGTTTCTCAGCGGGAAACCATTTGGAGACGTAGGCGATTCCCACTGCGAAAGAGCCGCCGGCGATACCGACCATCAATGCCGCCATCAGGAACTGAGGGTAGGTGGTCGCGTAGGTGAGCATCCACGTTGCTGCGGCGCCAGCCAGCATGACAAGGCTGAAAACGATTCGGCCGCCGTATTGCTCGGTCCACACTCCGAGAAATAGCCGGATGATGGAGCCGGTCAGGATCGGTGTAGCCGCGAGCAGTCCGAACTGTGTGTCGCTCAGGCCGAGATCTATTTTGATCTGAATGCCGATGATCGAGAAGATCGTCCACACGGCGAAGCACACCGTGAAGGCGAAGGTGCTGGTCCAGAGCGCCTTGTTCTGCTGGCTTCTGGTTGCGGAAAGAGGATGCGCATTCATGATGGTCGTTTACTCTGTTCAGCAGGGATTTCCGGCGCCACGCCGTGCATACATCCACCAGTTCAAACCGACATTGAACGCGAAGAACACGGCCAAACCATAGAACACGGGGGTGGCCGATTTGAATGCGCCGAACGACCAGGCGAACAGCATGCCGAAGAGGAATGGGCCATACGCCGCGATCGCAGCGGTGAAGCCGATCACGCCGGCCGCCTGACGTGGGGCGAAGAGCATCGGCATTTGCTTGAAAGTCGAGGCGTTACCGATGCCTGCGAAGAAGAACAGCGCCAACATCGATGCCACGAACATCGGAAATGCGTCGAGAGAGTCCGGGGACACATTCATCGCTACCAGAACGGTACATGCAGCCATGCCGATGCCGGCCCACTGCGTGACACGCGCACCTCCCAACTTGTCCGACAGCGGACCTGCGATCACGCGGGCGATCGAACCGACCAGAGGGCCCCAGAACGCCCACTTCAGAGGATCGGGTGCGCCGTCGAAGCCACCGAATCCCTGTTTGATCAACAGGGGAAAAGTGGCCGCCAGTCCTGAAAAGCCGCCGAAGGTCATGATGTACAGCGAGGTCATCGACCAGGTGTGACGAGACTTGAAAATGTCGAATTGCTCAGCAAAGTTCGATTTGAGCGGCACCGATTTCAGCAGAAGCCATGCCGTAATGCCGAATACCACCACGAAGGGGATGAATACTGCTGCGGCGTTCTGCAGATGGACCTGGCTTTGCACGCCGTCCTTCGTCAGCGTTTGGCTTTCACCCATGAAGGCAGCACTTCCCAGCAATGCGAACCCGATGATCCACGGCGTCACGAACTGGACAATCGAAACACCGAGGTTGCCGATGCCTGCCTGGATTGCCAATGCCGTGCCTTGCAGTCTTTTTGGGAAAAAAAGACTGGTGGAAGGCATGAAGGAGGAAAAATTGCCGCCACCCAATCCGGCAAAGAAGGACAGCAGGAGCAGCACCCAGTACGGAATGTTGGGATCCTGTACTGCAAAGAACCAGCCGATCAGTGGGAGCAGCAGCGACATGGTGGACAGACTGACCACATGCCGGGTGCCGATCATCGGGGTCAGGAACATGTGTACCAGGCGCAAGGTGCCGCCCGCGAGGCCGGGCATCGCCGTCAACCAGAACAACTGGCTTGGCGTGAATTTGTAGCCTACCTGCGGTAGTCGGACGACGAGTGCCGAGACCAGGAACCATGCGGCGAAGGCGAGAGTGAGGTTGACCGTGGTCAGGGCAAGCGTGCGCCAAGCGATGGTGGAACCGCCTGCCGACCAGAAAGCCGGATTTTCAGGCTCCCATCGCGAAAGCCAGGTGCCGGATGCCTTGGGGGCGGTTTGGGGGATCAAGGACATGAAACCTCTGAGAGACGCATGCGACGAGTGCTTCGTTGGAGCACATCATCGCAGTGGCGTCGAATCTTGGATTTGACAACCATCAAGACCGCCCCGGCAGGCGCTTGACCCAGGTCAAGCGCTCGGCTAGATACCTTCGACGCCGTAGCTTTCCGCCAGGATGCGCAGGTATTGGTGGACAGCGTTCTGTCGCGTCTGCGTTTCGAGATAGGCAATGATGCGTGTGCGCGCTTCCTCGAGCGAAAGCGGTTCGCCGTCGACACGTTCCTGGACTTCGACAACATGGTGGCCGTACCGCGTCTCGACCGTCAGTCCTGCAAGGCCCGGGTTGAGCATGAACAACTGGCGATCAAACTCTGGAACGGTGTCGCCACGTTCGATCCACCCGAGATCGCCGCCCTGATCGCGAGAGGGGCAGACGGAGTGACGCATGGCGAATTCGATGAAGCGCTCGGGTTCCGAGCGCAGCGCGCCGATCAGTTCCTCACCGAGTTGCTGAGCGCGCAGCCGCGCTTTGATATCCGAGGGCGGGGCGGCGATCAGTATGTGGCGAACCCGGATACGGTCCGGGTGATGAAGTTTCGATCGATTGGCCTCGTAATACTGCCGTACGGCAGCCTCGTCGGCATCCGGCACCATCAGGGAATCGGCGAGAAGAACCCGCACCCGTGCCTCATCTCCGGTTTCGCCATCTACGGCCTTGATCACCAGCCCAAGACGTTCGCATTCGCGGGCAACCAGTTCGCGGATGACCAGGGTCGTGGCTGCTGCTTGGCGAGCCTCATGGGGGCTGGAAGAACGGTGGAATTGCATCTCGCGGGCAATCTCGGACTCATCGATCGGGATGCCGGCGACGCGTACGAAAACCGGCGCCGGTCCTGGAATGGATTGACTGCGATCGTCCTCGTGATCGTGATGACTCGTAAGGCTGGCTTTTACCGCGGCCTCCGAGAGCGCACCGGCGTCCATGACCACGGGAATCGTACGACGAGTCATGTTCAGTTTCCGGGATATCGCAACGGCCGCTGGCGGCGGCGCACGATCTGGTATGGGCGAATCAGATAGCCGAGCGGGATCGACCACACGTGTACAAGACGCGTGAAGGGTGTAAGCAGGATCAGCGTCATGCCCAGAAAGACATGGGTCTTGAAGATCCAGTGCGCGTCGGCGATGTACTCGGCGGCGCCCGGGCGGAACGTGACGATGTGCTGTGCCCATTCGCCCAGCTTGATCATCTGCGCGCCATCCATGTGACCTGCCGAGACGAAAATCGAACTCAGACCGAGAATCAGTTGGATGTACAGCAATGCGAGGATCATGATGTCGCGACCGGTAGAGGTGGCGCGAATTCTTGGATTGAAAAGGCGGCGCAGCAGAAGAATGGTCAAGCCGACGAAGCACATCGCGCCGAAAAGACCGCCGACCACCATCGCCAGCAATTGCTTCTGGCTTGCGCTGATGAAGTGCTCGTAGACGGCGTGGGGCGTCAGCAGTCCAACCAGATGGCCGCCGAGAATGGCCAGAATACCGACATGGAACCAATTGCTTCCAAGGCGCATCCACTTGCTGGAGAGCAATTGGCTTGAGCCGGTTCGCCATGTGTAGGCGGCATGATCGAACCGCACCCAGCATCCTATGGCGAATACTGCGAGCGCAATGTATGGATAAAACTGGAAGAGGAGGGTGTTGATCGCGTTCATTGCAGTACCTTCGATTCGAATCGCTTGGCGCCGGTGGGCAGACGTGTGACCGGGTCGCAGTCCTCACCCGGCGCTTCCGGGCCAAACCGGATGGCTTCTTCCTCCCAGACGCGATCCATGGCCTCAGGGGTGTCGTCGCGCGCCTCTTGTGCGACCCGTCGACGCATGAGCGCAAGATCGACGCCGCCGTTCGCCAGGGCCACCAGAACCTCGAACAGAGCGGCATAGGGGCTTTCACGCTCCAATGCCCGGGCTGCAAGAAGTTCGAGGATATGGCCGATGTGCTTCAGCCAGTCGGCGATCTCGGCCGAGGGGCGGGTCGAAAGGTACTCAAGCACCAACGGCAGGTAGTCCGGCAACTGTCGGGCTTCGATTTCGAAGCCGTTCTTTCGATACGTCTCGACCAGATCGACCATCGCTTGTCCACGGTCCCGAGACTCGCCGTGGATGTGTTCGAACAACAGAAGACTCATCGCGCGGCCCCGATCGAACAGCGACAGCCAGCGCTCTTCGGCCTTCATCGGATCCAGTGCGATCAGTTGCTCGACGAAGCCCGTGATGGCTACCCGTTGAGGCGGTGTCAGCATCGTCGGATCGGCTGTGGCGGCGCGAACTTCATCCACATGCGTCCACAATTCCGGTCGAGGGTACTCCAGCAACACGGACACGAGTTTGAGTACGTTCATGCTTTTTCCCTTTCCGGAACCTGGCGTGCCGGGGGTACGTGGTAGACCTGAGTCGAACGGCCACCGAACAACGCTTCGCCAGGACTGGACGGTGAGCAGCCATTGCCGAAGGTGAAGCCGCAGCCACCACGTTCACCGAAGGCATCGTTGGCGTATTCTCGATGCGCGGTAGGTACGACGAAGCGATCCTCGTAATTGGCGATGGCGAGGTATCGGTACATCTCTTCTGCCTGCAGTCGCGTCAGGCCGACTTGCTCCAGGACTTCAAGATCCTCGACCCCTTCGACATGCATTGCGCGACGCCATGCGCGCATGGCCAGCATGCGCTCCATCGCCCGAACGACAGGCATTTCATCGCCTGCAGTCAGGAGATTGGCCAGATAGCGCACAGGAATGCGCAAAGACTTCACGTCGGGGATCTCGCCGTTCATTCCGACCCTCCCGGAGTCTGCGGCGGACTGGACGGGTGACAGCGGCGGCACGTACCAGACCATCGGCAGTGTTCGATATTCGGGATGCAGCGGTAGTGCCAGTTGCCAGTCGATCGCCAGTTTGTAGACGGGCGACGCCTTGGCGGCCTGCAGCCAGTTGTCTGGAATCCCTTCGGCGCGTGCGGCTGCGATCACTTGAGGATCGTTCGGGTCGAGGAAGATGTCCAGATGCGCCTGATAGAGGTCCTTTTCGGCAGGAACCGAGGCGGCTTCCTGGATGCGGTCCGCATCGTAGAGCATTACGCCGAGATAACGGATGCGGCCGACGCAGGTTTCCGAGCACACCGTCGGTTCGCCCATTTCGATACGCGGATAGCAGAAGATGCACTTTTCCGACTTTCCGCTCTTCCAGTTGTAATAGATCTTCTTGTAAGGGCAGGCGGAGACGCACATGCGCCAGCCGCGGCATTTGTCCTGATCGATCAGGACAATGCCGTCCTCCTCGCGCTTGTAGATCGCTCCGCTCGGGCACGAGGCAACGCACGCCGGATTGAGACAGTGTTCGCACAGGCGCGGCAGGTACATCATGAAGGTCTTCTCGAACGCGCCGTAGATCTCGCGTTGTACTCCATCGAAGTTGCTGTCCTTCGAACGCTTGGCGAATTCGGTGCCCAGAATCTCTTCCCAGTTCGGACCCCAGTGGATCTTCTGCATGCGCTCGCCGGTGATCAGCGAACGTGGACGCGCGGTGGGTTGGTGCTTGCCTTCCGGGGCCTGATGCAGGTGCTGGTAATCGAAATCGAATGGCTCGTAGTAATCGTCAATCTGCGGCAGATCCGGGTTGGCGAAGATCTTCGCCAGCAGGCGCAAGCGGCCGCCGGCCTTGAGCGAGATCTTCCCGCCTCGATCCCGAACCCAGCCACCGTTCCACTTCTGCTGGTTCTCCCATTCTTTCGGGTAACCGATGCCGGGCTTGGTCTCGACGTTGTTGAACCAGGCGTACTCGACGCCTTCGCGTGAGGTCCAGACGTTCTTGCAGGTGATCGAGCAGGTATGGCAGCCGATGC
>JAFLDC010000499.1 GCA_017302775.1 Sphingomonadales bacterium | reverse complement strand
AGCGGCCACCGAGGATGCCGAAGCCGATGGCGGTACCGAGAGCGCCGGCGCCGATCAGGATGGCAACAGCGATAGCGGTGTTGGAGAGGACGGTTGCGAGTTCCATGGTGACTCCTAAGTTTAGAAAGTAAGGGTTAATCGAAAAACGGTTGGTGCTACGGAAACTGTTGTTGAAGCCCGGTTAGTGCGATTCAGCCGCCATCGACATGTACACGATGGTGAGCATCATGAACACGAAGGCCTGCAGCGTAATGATCAGAATGTGGAACAACGCCCAGGGCAAGGCCAGCGGCAACTGATACAGGCCGAGCAAGGCGATCAGGATGAACACCATTTCGCCGGCGTACATGTTGCCGAAGAGACGCAGGGCGAGCGAAATCGGCTTGGCGATATCCTCGACGACGCGGAAGATAAAATTGACCGGCGCCAGCTTGGCACCGAACGGCGCAGTGAAGATTTCGTGCATGTAACCGCCGAAGCCCTTCACCTTGAGATTCATCCAGATCATGATGAAGAACACCGTGATCGACATCGCGAAGGTAAGGTTTGGGTCGGTGGTCGGCACGGCCTTGAGGTAATCGACGCCAAACTTGGCGGCGACAACCGGCAGGAAGTCGACCGGGATCAGGTCCATGGCGTTCATCAGGAACACCCAGACGAAAATGGTAATGGCCAGCGGGGTAACCAGCGCGCTCTTGCCGTGGAAGGTATCACGCACCTGCTGGTCGACCATGCCGACGACCATCTCGACAAAGTTCTGCCAGCCGCTCGGAACGCCTGCCGTGGCCTTGCTCGCAAGCTTTGCCATGAAGCCGAAGGCGATCAGGCCGAGCAGGCCGGAGATGACCAGCGTGTCAAGGTGGAAAGTCCAGAAACCATGGCAGTGGCCAGTGGCATCCTTGGCGGCGTCAGCACAGACAGCCAGGTTGGTCAGGTGGTGCTGGATGTAACCAGCTGTGGTCAGGCCGCCTTCAGCGCTCATGATGCTCCCTCAATCCCCAGAACCGTTGCGGTCAGCGCCGTCTGATCAGCGCCAGCCAGAAAATCACGAAAGTCGACGCATACCCGGCGAACAGCGGAAGGGGCGCAACGCTTTTGTAGGTGACGAAGACGAGCGCAAAGCCCCCCAGCGTCGCCGCAAACTTGGCCGCCTCCCCGGCTGCCTGCCCGCGATAGGCACGCATCGGGTCAGGCTTGTCGGCATCAACCGCCGACAGGCGCATGGCTCGCCATACATAAACCAGATTGGCCACCACCCCGATGCTGCCCCCGGCGATGGCCGACAGCGCAGCGTTCCCACCCCCCAGCATCGCGGCAGCACTCGCTATCAATAGCGTCAGCGCCACCTGCCAGCCTATGATCCAGCGGACTTGCGGATGCAAGGGATGCTCCGACTAAAACCTAAGTACTGTAACTGACTCTTCTACATGAGTCAAATTTTTTGCTGCAGTGCACATAGAGCGCAGACACTTATCGTAGACGACCCAGCAAACCTTCCAACTGATCCAGATCAGAAAAATCGATCGTCAGCTTGCCGGCGCCCTTGCGATTCGACTTGATCACCACGCTGGCGCCCAGCAGATCCGACAGTTCCTCCTGAAGTCGCAACAAATCGCGATCCGGCTTCGGTGCGGCCCGGGTTAACGGCGGGGTCATTTCCCGCTGGACCAGACGCTCCGCTTCGCGCACCGACAGACCCTTCTGCACGATGCGCTGGGCAACCTGGACCTGTAGCGCGTTCGACAGGGGCAGCAGTGCACGGGCATGGCCCATATCGATCTCGCCAGCCATTAGCATGTCCTGCACCGGCTTCGCCAACTGAAGCAGGCGCAGCAGGTTCGAAGCCGCCGGTCGCGAACGGCCTACGGCATCGGCCGCCTGCTGGTGAGTCATGGCAAATTCGTCGACCAGGCGCTGCAGGCCGAGCGCCTCCTCCAGCGGATTGAGATTCTCGCGCTGGATGTTTTCGATCAGCGCCATCGCCAGCGCGGCATCGTCCGCGATTTCGCGTATCAGCGTCGGGACCTCGCTGAGTCCTGCCAGTTGTGCAGCGCGCCAGCGGCGCTCCCCGGCGATGATCTCGTAGCGGTCAATCGAAATCGGCCGCACCAGTATCGGCTGCATCAGACCCTGTGCGCGGATCGAGGCCGCAAGCTCTTCCAGGGATGCCTTGTCCATCTGTGTGCGCGGCTGATACTTTCCCGGCTGCAGGTCGCCAACGGGCAGCGAGCGCTGGATTTCCCTCTTCGCTTCGTCGCCGGCCAACAACGCGTCAAGGCCGCGGCCCAGTCCCTTCATCTTCATGCCAGTGCTCCCTGTTGGCTGACGGCTATCCTGCCGTCGCGACGATCGAGCATCTCCTGCGCAAGCGCCAGATAGGCCTGCGCACCCTTTGAGGCACGGTCAAAGGCGATGACCGGCTTGCCATAGGAAGGCGCTTCCGCGAGGCGTACGTTGCGCGGAATGATGCTCTTATAAACCTTATCCCCGAAATGGCTCTCGAGTTCGCTCGACACCTGCTGCATGAGCGTCATGCGCGGATCGAACATGGTCCGCAGCAATCCTTCTATCTGCAGCACCGGATTCAGGTTGGCGCGCACCTTGCGGAGTGTC
>JAFLDC010000498.1 GCA_017302775.1 Sphingomonadales bacterium | reverse complement strand
ATACCGCCCGCCGCGCTTACCAGATTGCGAGCGAGTATCGTCGGCGCGGCGTACCGGTCATTCTCGGAGGATTTCATCCGAGCCTGATGCCGGACGAAGCGCAGCGTTATGGTGACGCCATCGTGATCGGCGAGGCTGAAGGTGTCTGGGCGGAACTTATCGACGATCTCCGATACGGCACGCTAAAAACACGGTATGAATCCACCCGCGGCGAGCTTGGACAAATCCGCGTGGATCGCCGGCTGTTTCGTGGCAAGCGCTATCTGCCAATCGGGCTGGTTGAGACGGGTCGGGGATGTCGCTTCCCCTGCGAATTTTGCGCTATTCAGACATTCTTCGGGCGCACGCATCGAGCGCGGCCAGCAGAGGATGTGGTCGCTGAGCTAAGTTCATTGAGGCATGAGAAGAAGCTGTTCTTTTTTGTCGATGACAATTTTGCCGGAGACATTAAGGCGGGAAAAGTTTTGCTACCCGAACTCGCAAAACTCAATCTGCGCTGGATAACGCAACTCAGCATCAACGCAGCCCACGATGAAGAATTTGTCGCACTTCTGGCACATGGAGGCTGTCGTGGCGTCTTGATCGGTTTCGAGTCGCTTGACGCGGCCAACCTGCGGACCATGAAGAAGGGCTTTAACCTCATGAAGGGGGGTTATGGAGCCGCCCTCGACAACCTGCGCCGTCATGGCATCGCGGTATATGGAACCTTCGTGTTCGGTTACGAAAACGATGATGTGGATTCGTTTGATCACGCCGTCGATTTTGCGCTACGGGAAGACATGTACATCGCCGCCTTCAACCACCTGACACCGTTTCCGGCGACGCCTCTTTATGATCGCCTGAAGCTTGAAGGAAGGCTTAAGTATGAATCCTGGTGGCTGGATTCCAGCTATCGTTACAACGACCTGCCTTACCACCCCGGCAAGCTCTCCTCGGCGGCAGTCACTCAAGGCTGCGTGGCTGCTCGTCGTCGCTTCTATGGCTGGAGCAGCATTGCCAAACGTGCCTGGCGCAATCGCAGCGACTTCTTCATGTTCCGCAACTATTTTCCGATCAATCTCATGCACCAGCGCGAGGTTTCGTTGCGTAACGGTTATCCCCTGGGTGATGAATCCTGGCACGGCCCCTTGCTGGAGGTCGCTTGATCGACCTGCGCCTTGCCGGCGACTCCGATGATGCGGACTTGCGAGGCATGCTACGTACAAATTCGATGCCATCGTGGGTCACGATGAGTATGGAGCGAGAACCATCGTTTCTGGGTAGCCTGAATCGTTTTGGCAGTGAGCGCGCAGTGATTGCGCGAGACGGCCCAACGCCAGTCGGCATGTATGTGTGTGCCGAGCATCCGGTACATATCGACGGTCGCCCCACGAACTTTGGCTACCTCGGCGGACTACGTATCAATCCCACTTATCGTCATCAGCTACGTGTCCTGCGGGACGGATATGCATCAATCCGAAAACTCTCGGGAGCAACCAATCCAGACACATGGTACACCAGCGTCGCAGCCGAAAATGCGCCGGCTCGTCGTCTCCTGGAAGCACATCTGCGCGGTCTTCCCCTTTACGTGGCGCAAGGAGAGCTAGTTACCCTCGCATTGCCTCGGGCACGCGGCAAGCGGCTGGGGCTCTGGCGTCGTCCAAAAGGAGTCGAAGTTAACTTGATGTGCCAAGTTCACAACGTGTCAGCCATGCGCTACCAACTATCTCCGGAATTGACACCCAAACGGGCCGAAGCGAGCGGTGCAGATTTTTTTGTGCGGGAAGTCGAGGGAAAAATCGGTAGCTGCATGGCTTTATGGAACCAGCAGGCCTATAAACAAGTTGTAGCGCGGTCCTATCGACAGCCACTGACGACCGTTCTGCCGCTCTACAACAGTTGGGCTCGGCTAACTAAGCGGATTACCTTGCCAGCTTTGAACCAGCAACTCGACCAGTCATTTCTCGCCTTCTTTGCTCCACACACAGAGGACAGTTCGGAGCTTATTCCGTTAATCCGAGATGCGTTGGCAATCTGCCGTAGCGAAGTATTGACGCTTGGACTTCACGCAGCACATCCGGCGCTCCCCTTCTTAATCCGGGCATTCCGGCCTGCTATTTATCGGACCGTTGTGTACGCAGTGTGTTTTGGCCAGCCGCCTCAATGGGATAGTCGCCCTGTTCAACCCGAGGTGGCGGTACTGTGAACATCATTCTGATTCGCCCGAATATGGGTGACTATCGCTCCACAGATGCGATGCCGCCATTGGCGATGGGCATTCTCGCCGCCCGTTCGGTCGGGCACCAGGTTCGCTTCTTTGACGACAAAGCCGAGGCCATTCCGGAAAATCTTGAAGGCGACCTAGTGGCGCTCAGTGTTGAAACCTTCACCGCTAGGCGCGCTTACCAAATCGCCGATGGCTTCCGTCAGCGCGGCATTCCTGTTGTCATGGGAGGCTACCACCCAACTTTCCTGCCCGAAGAAGCCCTGCTACATGCCGATGCTGTAGTGACCGGCGATGCTGAGGGCGCATGGGAGCGTTTACTCGAAGATATGTCCAGCGGGCGTTTGCAGCGCATTTATCGCAGCGACAACCGGGCTACGCTTGCAGATATGCGAATCGAACGCTCGATTT
>JAFLDC010000497.1 GCA_017302775.1 Sphingomonadales bacterium | reverse complement strand
GGATGATACCATCATAACGCTTACCGCGGCGCACCTCGCGCGCGGTGAATTTGGCTGCATCGTCCACAATCCAGCGGACCGGGCGGTGTTCCATCCCCGAGAGCGCGGCATTGGCACGGGCCTGGGTTACCGATTTTTTGCTGGCATCCACGTGGGTCACCGGCCCGTAGGCCGACAGCGCCAGCGTACCGACGCCGGTATAGCCGAACAGGTTCATCGTCTGGGCATCGCTGCGGCCGGCCAGTTGAGTGCCCATCCAGTCCCACACCGGGGCCATGTCGGGGAAGAAACCCAGGTGGCGAAACGGAGTGCACTGCGCGACAAAGGTGATGTCGCCCCACCTCAGCGCCCAGCCATCCTGCGGCACGGGACGAGCATATTGCCAGCGTCCGCCGCCATCCTCGTCGGATCCGGGAACAAATTCGCCGTCCGATGCCCAGCGTTCCAGTCGGGGACGCCACAAGGCTTGGGCATCAGGTCGGATAAAGCGGTGCGAACCGTACCGTTCCAGTTTGCGACCGTCGCCCGAATCGATCAGGCCATAATCAGCCCAGGCCTCGCCCGTCATCACGACCGGCGCAATGCGCAGCTCAGCCACGCGCCACCGCATGGCTTGCGACGTATTCGGCAACAGCGGCATAATCGCCCGGCAGTTCGACCATCCGCTCTTCACGTTCGAACAGATCGCCGATCCGGGCGGGCAGTGATGGGCGTTGACCCGTCGCGCGTTCTACCGCGTCACGGAATTTGGCCGGGTGCGCCGTCGCCAGGGTGACGACCGGAACATTGGCCGAAATCCCCGCGCGGCGGGCCGCATGCAGGCCGATTGCGGTATGTGGGTCGAGCAGTTCGCCGCTCGCTTCATGCGCCCAGCGTATCGCCTGGGCCATGTCGTTGGCATCGGCCCGGGCGGAAGAGAACAGTTTCGCCGCGCCTTCGCGCTGGGCATTGGTCAACTGCATCGCCCGGGTGGATTCGAACAAGCGCATCTGGGCCGTCAATGCAGCGCCGTCACTTCCATTCAGATCGAACAGCAGGCGTTCGAAATTGGATGAGACCTGAATGTCCATCGACGGTGCGGCGGTGGGAGTTACCGTGCCGGCGGAGTAATCCCCGTTGGACAACGCGCGATGGAGAATGTCGTTGACGTTCGTCGCCACGATCAGCCGCTCTATCGGCAAGCCCATCTGCGCTGCTGCATAGCCGGCAAAGACATCGCCAAAGTTGCCGGTCGGCACTGCGAACGCAACCTTGCGGTATGGTGCGCCAAGCTGCAGCGCGGCGGCGAAGTAATAAACGATCTGGGCCATCAGCCGCGCCCAGTTGATCGAGTTGACCGCCCCGATCGCGAAGCGGCTGGTCATCGCCTGATCATTGAACATCCGTTTGACCATCGCCTGTGCGTCGTCAAACGTACCTTCGACAGCAATGTTGTGGACATTTGGCGCCAACACTGTGGTCATCTGGCGACGCTGGACGTCGCTGACCCGCCCCTTGGGATGAAGCATGAAGATATCCACGCGCGCGCGCCCGGCTACGGCATCGATGGCTGCCGAGCCGGTATCGCCCGACGTGGCCCCCACGATCGTCAACGGATCCCCGCCCCGGCCGAGGAATTCCTCGAACAGCAGACCCAGCATCTGCAGCGCCACGTCCTTGAACGCCAGGGTCGGACCGTGGAACAGTTCCAGCAGCCAATGCTGTTCATCCAGCTGCTTGAGCGGCGTCACGGCCTTGCTGGCAAACCGGCCATAGGCCTGCGCAGTCAATTCCCTCAACTGCTCGAACGTCAGGCTGTTACCCACGAACGGCCGCATGATGCGGGCCGCCAGTTCGGCGTAGGACAGTCCTGCCATTGCCGTGATTTCGTCATGGCTGAAGCGCGGCCATTCGCGCGGCACATAAAGCCCGCCATCGCTGGCCAGCCCCGCCAGCGTCGCGCCTTCGAAATCGAGCGCCGGAGCGCTGCCACGAGTGGAGACATATTCCATGCTGGGGCCGTTAGCGGTCAGGGACCTGACTGGCAAGGATCGCCCACCAGCCGGGACTGTTAGGTCTTGAGACGTTTGCGCACCGCCAGCGCATAGATCACCAGCGCAGTCAACGCGAACAGGAACCACTGGATCGCATAGGACCAGTGATTATTGGGAATGTCTGCGGGATCAGGACGGGCGTTTGGTTCCAGTCCAGCGAGTGGCGGATCGGCCAGGATATGCCAACGTTGCCGCTCGGTCATGCTTTCGGGCACCACAATTCCTGTGATCGCACCGCCAGTCCATTGCGCGGCTGTCGGCGCGTTGGACCACCCCGCGATTATGTCAATTGTGCCGCTCCGTCCCGAAGGCGCGCGATAGGTGCAGGGGAAAAGGTGGATCCAGCCTGTCTGCCCACTGGCGTTGCGGCCTGCTTTGGGTCGGTCCGCACCGACTTGGTCACACACGACGCGAACCGGTGCATAGGCCTCGGGATAGTCGATCAAGTGGTCCTTGTTCATGTCGAAGCCAGCGGGCGGCACAGCCAGGGCTGCCTTGAAATTAGCCAGCATGGCATTCTTCTGGTGCATCCGCTCGATCTGCCAGAATCCCAGCCGGATCATCACAGCCACGGCAGCCAGCACGATCAATGTC
>JAFLDC010000496.1 GCA_017302775.1 Sphingomonadales bacterium | reverse complement strand
GGCACCTTCACCCAGGCGGACAACGGCACCTTCACCGGCACCATCACCACCGCCACCCTCAAGCTCAAGGCGACCCTCCGCCCCATCGACATCGAAGGCGACAAGGCGCCCAACTACCGGCTCCTGGTCGGGACGGTCGAGTGCGGCGCAGGTTGGAAGAAGACCAGCCGCCAAGAACGTGACTACATCTCGGTCAAGTTCGACGATCCGACCTTCCCGGCGCCGATCTACGCCACCCTGTCCGAGACCGACACGGCCGGCGAATACGCCCTGATCTGGTCGCGCTGACAAGCAACGCCGCCCCGCTCTTCGGAGCGGGGCGCTTCCGAGTTGTTTGCGAATATGATAGCGATGAGGAATTGTCTTGCGACCACGAACGGGTCGCAAGGATGATTAGAAGTTATTGAGTTTCGCTCTCCGGCACCATCACCTCTCGACAGGAGTACACTGACCGGCATCTGCTTGACGGCAAGATCGAAGTAGAAGGAGGCTTCTAATACCTATACGCCGCTTCAAAGGGGAGATGCTATGGATGGGCTAGCGAGGAAGTTCGGCATTGTGGCCGGAGCGATAGCGCTTGGCATGGTGCTGGCGCTGATCGGTCATATTCCCAAGAACATCATCTTCCTCGCTAACCTGCGTCATTGGCCAGAAGTGCCTTGGCTGATCCTTCCGACTGGCATCTACCTATGGGCTTATTGGCGCTATCTCGGCGGTAGTTGGGGACCAAGGTCAACCGCAGAATTCCGACGCCGCTCAATGCGAGCACAGCCGCTGCCGCCGCGTCTTTGGTACTGGTCGATGATCGCGGGCGTGCTCGGCATTATCGCACTCATCTTGGTGCTGCGCGTCGCAAATCGCGTGGTCATGCTGCCGGAGCAGGAGTTTTTCGATGTTTCGCAAGCCTCCACCACGACGGTCTTCGCGATCATCGTGATTGGCGCCATCGTCGCTGGCATAGTGGAGGAGAGTGCGTTCAGGGGCTATATGCAGGGGCCGATCGAGGAAGCATTTGGCATAATACCTGCGGTGCTTGTCACGGGGATTATGTTCGCGGTGGCGCACCTTGGCCTGACGCCGGTCCTCGTGCCCTATTATGTTGCCGTCGCCGCCCTGTACGGAACAATCGCTTGGCTTACCCGCTCCATCCTACCCACGATTGTGCTGCATACTGGCGGTAACATCTTCTCCAGCACCTATTTATGGCTCACTGGTCATGCTGAATGGCAGCGCGCCAAAGGCCACGAGAAGCTAATATGGCAAACCGGGACCGACGGCGAATTCTGGTTGGCGGTGGCTTTCAGTTTAGTGGGCCTAGCCTCTGCATTGTGGGCTTACGCAAGATTGGCGCATGAGTCACGGTTGCTCATCGAGCCGTGCTTGATCGATAAAGACTCATCGAATCAAGTATCGTAGTCGGTTCGCGCCCAAGCAAATGCAATGATGTATTGCGGTTTGCGCGCGTGATGCTCATCAGAGCACCTTCCAATGCCACAGCAGAGCAACGGACTTAACTTGTAGCTCCGTAAAACGGAGCGGTGCTTGGGGCTCTGCCCCCAGCGCCCTTCGGAGCGGCTTCCGCCCAGCTTCCTCCACGCGCGAGCGCGTTCCGTGCAGCCGGTTCCCCGCGAAGCCGCCCACTCCGGTTGCACCCCCGGTCTCGCCGACGGGCAGGGTTTCAGCGCGGCGCTCCGCTGCGCGGAAACCCAAGCCCAAGGAGTTCAGCCATGTATCATCAACTTGCAACCCGGTTCGGCCGTAACGCCCATCAGATCAGCGGCCGGGAGGCGCTCGACAACGAAGCCCTCTATCGCCACGTCCCGTCCATCTTCGCCCGCGAGGCGCACGACAGCCGGTCGGAGCGGTATGTGTATGTCCCGACCATCGACGTCGTGGAGGGGCTGCGCCGGGAGGGATGGTTCCCGTTCTTCGCGGTGCAGTCGGTCCCGCGTGACGGCAGCCGCCACGGCCACGCCAAGCACATGCTGCGCCTGCGCCGGGATGACGGCATCGGCAAGCCGGAGGCCGCCGAAGTCATCATCGTCAACAGCCATGACGGGACTAGCGCCTACCAGATGTTTGCCGGGATGCTGCGGTTCGTTTGCACCAACTCCATGATTGCGGGCGAGCGGTTCGAGGAGGTCCGCGTGCCGCACAAGGGCAATATCCAACATGACATCATCGAGGGCGTTTACACCGTCGCCGAGGACTTCCCGCGCCTGATCGACGCCCGCGAGACCATGAAGGAAGTTCGGCTGTCCGAGGACGAGCGTCGGTTGCTTGGCGAAGTCAGCCTTGTCGCCCGCTATGGCGAGGACGACAGCCCGGTGACGCCGGAGCAGATTATCGAGCCGCGCCGCCGCGAGGATACCGACCGCAGCCTGTGGACCACGTTCAACGTCATTCAGGAGAATGTCGTTCGGGGCGGGTTGCATGGCCGCAAGCGCAACGCCGAAGGCCGTATCCGCCGCAGCCAGACCCGCGCCATCAACGGCATCGACCAGAACGTGACGCTCAATCGCGCGCTCTGGACGCTGGCCGAGGGGATGCAGCGCCTCAAGTCCGCCTGACCGCCGCCGCCGCAGGGCCGATCTCCGGCCCTGCGGCTTCGCCATTTTCGCGCCGATCCGCTGCGGCGGAT
>JAFLDC010000495.1 GCA_017302775.1 Sphingomonadales bacterium | reverse complement strand
CCGGCGGGTAGATGTAGGTGTTGCGGACCATGAACTCCTTGAGAATGTCGTTCTGGATGGTCCCGGAGAGCTGCTCCTGCTTCACGCCCTGTTCCTCGGCGGCGACGATGTAGCCGGCGAGGATGGGCAGCACCGCGCCGTTCATGGTCATCGACACCGAGACCTGATCGAGCGGAATGCCGTCGAAGAGGACTTTCATGTCCTCGACCGAGTCGATGGCCACGCCAGCCTTGCCGACATCGCCGGTGACGCGCGGATGATCGGAATCGTAGCCGCGGTGTGTAGCCAGGTCGAAAGCCACCGAAACGCCTTGCGCGCCGGCGGCCAGCGCCTTGCGGTAGAAGGCGTTGGATTCCTCGGCGGTGGAAAAGCCGGCGTACTGGCGGATGGTCCAGGGCCGTACGGCATACATGGTGGCTTGCGGGCCGCGCACGAAGGGCGCGAAACCGGGCAGGGTGTCGGTATAGGGCAAGCCTTCGACGTCCTGGCGGGTGTATAGCGGTTTGACGGAGATGCCTTCGGGTGTAACCCAGTTCAGCGTGTCGATCTGACCTCCGGGCGCCGATTTGGCAGCGGCTTTGCGCCAGCTTTCGAGTTGGCGGGAGTCGAGCAGTGGGGAACGGGCTGCGTCGGACATGAAATCACCTCTCCTTTGACGGGCTGCGCCTTGCTTGTCGGCAGGCGCTATTGTTCGATTTCCGCAGTATTACCACGGATGCCAGCAGGGTCAATGTGCCGCACCGCTTCCCGGTTGGGAATCGCCCGGACGACACTTTACGGCCTTCTTGGCCCGGTCTGACCGACAGCGTAAAAGAAAAGTTTCGATTTATGCCCGAATAGGTAGTCCTACCTACACAAAAATGAAATGATGCTCGGGGGGTTCAGCGAGGCTCGACGCGCCCATTGACCACGCGTACCCGATCGCCTTTGCGTAGCGCCGGCTTTTCAGCCTGATCGAAGGTGGCGTAGGTGCCGTCATCGTAGCGCACGGCGATACGCCAGGCGGGTGCCGGGGGTTTGAATTGCGATTGACGCAACTCCTTATTCGTTTGCGGGCCGGTACCCGCGATGGTGACCGGCCGGGTTTCTTCGACCGGGCTGTCTCCGCGCATCGGCCGATTGGCCTCTTGTGCGGCGTTCTGGCCAGAACTGCCCTCCGGCTTGATGCTGCGAACACTGGTGACCACCGCGCAGCCCGGGCACCGGGAATTGCCTGCATCCATGAATTGCTTCATCTCTGCAGGAGATTGCGGTATGTCCAGTTTTTGTTCGGCAGCGAACGCCCACTGAATGAAACCGACCGCGAGCAAAACCAGGATTTGACGTTTCATGGGGATTTCCGTGGGAGTGAGCTTCGATTTTAATGGCAGCCGGCGGTAGCGACCGGTTCCGGGGGTGGAAGCTTGGCTTGCGCTGCAGCGCGTGCATCCAGCCAGTTTTTGGCGGCGATCATGCAGCCGAGCAGGATGAAGGCGCCGGGAGGCAGAATGGCGAGCATGAAGCCGGGATAATCGGCCGGCAGGATCTGGAGGGCTGTCCAGGTCGGAACGATCGACTCAATACCCGAAAAGAGCGTGCCGCCACCGATCAGTTCGCGCAGCCCCCCGAGCAGTCCGAGGGTCCAGAGCAGCCCCATCCCCATGAACGCGCCGTCAAACAGGGAGTGCAGGGGTTTCTGCTTGGCGGCATACGCTTCGATGCGGGCCAGCACGATACAGTTGGTGACGATCAGCGGAATGAAAATGCCAAGAATCAGATACATCTCGTGCATGAAGGCATTGATGCTGAGATCGACCACGGTGACCAGCGTGGCGGCGATCAGAATGAACACCGGGATGCGGATTTCGTAGGGGATCAGATGGCGCAGCAGTGACACGACGAAACCGGAAAGGCTCATGACGATGATGGTCGCCAAAGCCAGCATGACGCCATTGATCAGATTGGTGCTGACTGCCAGCAGCGGGCAAAGACCGAGTATCTGGACGATGCAGGGATTCTGGTTCCAGTTGCTGTTTTGAAAGATCGTTTTCAGTTCGGCCCAGGTGATCATCAACGGCTCCTTCATTTGCTGTTTGCCAACAACTGTTCGCGATTGGCTTCGGCCCAGCGCAGCGCCTTGCGGACTGCCTTGACCACCGCGCGCGGGGTGACTGTCGCCCCGGCGTTGGCGTCAAACTGGCCGCCATCTTTCTTGACTGCCCAATCCTTCTCGGTACGCTTGGCAAAGGACAGGCCGTCGAACTGGCTGATCCATGGACGGGTCTTGTTCTTGTCTTTCTTCGGGTCGATGTAATCGCCAAGCCCGGGGGTTTCCTTGTGTTGGGTCACGCGCACGCCGGCGAGTTCGCCGTTGCTGCGCACTGCTACCAGCATGCGGATCTTGCCGGAATATCCGTCCGGCGCGACGACTTGCAGGACGATGGCGGAGGGCTTGCCCTGCAATGTGGCCAGATAGACCTTGGAAGGCTGATCCTGCCCGATTTCGGCGGTGGCCGGCAGCTCTTTGGCATCCTTGAGCAGGTCGTTGTCGTAGAGCGCCTGTGGCAGGGTTTCCTTGATCATGCGCATTTCTTCTTCCGCTGCCGAGGCCTGGATGGCAGGCGCGGTCAGCGCATGCATGCTGGCCAGTACGGTGGTGAATGCC
>JAFLDC010000494.1 GCA_017302775.1 Sphingomonadales bacterium | reverse complement strand
GCCGACCCTGGCATGGTCACGGCTTACAAGGCGCTGATCGACGATGGCTTTGCCCTGTCGCTGGGTGAGGGACTGGCGCTGGAGCAGCGCCGGTCGGCCACCCGCAACGCCGCCGTGGACGCCGCCGAAGTGGAACAGCGCCGCCACGCCGTAGTGGCCCGCGGCCGCGCGCAGCAGACGCCTTCCGCCGGTTGATCATCCAACGTGCTGGCATGACCGATGAAGCTGCGACCAACCGGCAAGGTCGCCAGCGGACGCCGCCCGATTGACCCCCGTCGCGCACCAAAGCAATTGACGAAGCCCCCGGATTGGTGGCAAGCGCCGCTCGCAGCGTCGCGGCGCTGATGAGCGGGTATAGCATAGTGGTAATGCACCAGCTTCCCAAGCTGGCTAGAGGGGTTCGATTCCCCTTACCCGCTCCACCACGCTGCCTGGGTTATCCGTGGCGGTGCTGCCGTTCGTTCCACACCGACAGGCACAGCCCGGCGATCATCGGGCCAAGCACAATTCCGATTGCGCCCATCAGTTGCAGCCCGCCCAGCGTGGTGACCAGAATCAGGAAATCCGGAATGCCAGCGCCCTGGCCGACCAGCCGCGGGCGCAGCAGGTTATCGACCATGCTGATCACGAACACGCCGGCCAGCACCAGCGCCACCGCCTTGGCATATTCGCCCTGACTGAGCAGATAGAGCGCGACCGGGGCCCAGACCAGGCCCGATCCGATTGCCGGGATGAGCGACACGATGATCGTCAGGAAGCCCAGCAGTACGGGCGATCCCACGCCCAGCAGCCATAGTACAATCCCGCAGACCACACCTTGCGCAATCGCGATGACAAAGACGCCGCCGACCGTCGCCTTGGTGATTTCGACAAACCGGGTGGCGAGCATGTCGACCAGCGCGGGATCGAAGGGCAATTGGGCCCGGATCCCGCTCAACATGCTGTTGCCATCGACCAGGAAGAAATAAAGCACGTACAACGTGATCGTGATCATGATGAAGGTCGAGAACGCCGACATCGCAAAGGATGACAGCCAGGCGACCACCTTGTTGATCACGGAGCTAAGCTGCGAGGTGGCCTCACTTGCCGATCCGGCCGGCGGGAAAAACCGGTCGAGCTGATCCGCCAGGGGCCGCGGCAGGGTCTCGTGCAGGCTGGCGATGCCATTCTGAAAATTGGCGCGCAACTCCGGCAGTTCAGCCGAGATAGCGCTGACCTGCGAGGGCAGCATCGCCGCAAAGCTCATCACGGGAATGATAATCAGCATCAGCACCAGCAGAATGGCCAGCAAGGCGCGGACCGGCTTGGGCAGACGGGTTTTGCGTTCAATCCAAAGCCACACCGGCTGCAGCATCACGGCCAGAATGACCGACCAAAACAGCGCGCCGGCATAGGGCCACATCACCCATAGCAGCGCCGCGGTAAGCACCACCGCCAGCACCAGTTCGGCATGGCGTGCCTGCTGTTGCCCTGTCGTCATCGCCGCCGCCTCCGTGTTTGTTCCCGCCGTTCTATGCGCGATAATGCCGCGGCGGGATAGGTGCTGCGTAGAAAGTCCACCTGGCAAGGCGGAATGGCGGCACCATGCCTTTGCGGCCTGTGGCATCGGCCCTCCGGCGCGTGTCGGGATCGCTTTCTATCTCGTCCGCTGAAGCCGGACCAGCGTTTCATCAAGCGCGGAAAGGAACCGCGATCGGTCGGCCTTGTCGAATGGCCGCGGCCCGCCAATCTGCTCGCCCCCGGCCCGCAGGTCCGCCATGATGGCACGGGCGGCGATGGCGCTGCCGATCGATGAACTGGTAAAGGGTTTGCCATTGGGCGCGATCACGGCAGCGCCGGCCTTCAGGCACCGGTCAGCCAGCAGGATATCGGCAGTAATGCAGACAGCTGCGGGGCCGGCCCGTTCGGCGATCCAATCATCCGCCGCATCAAACCCGCCGCTGACCACCACCCGTTCGATGAGGGGGTGCGCCGGAACGCGGATCGGGCTGTTGCTGACGATCACGACCGGCACCGCGCGCCGCCAGGCGACCTTGTAGACCTCGTCCTTGACCGGACAGGCATCGGCATCAACCAGAATACGGATCATCCCCGCGGCTTGCCGCCTTTCCATGGACCCTTCTTGCGAAACGGCTTGCCGCCAGCCGCGTTTTCGCCGCGCAGGCCCGGTTGACCGCGATGCGGGGCTGGTTTGGCCCGATGCAGGGGCTTGCCAGAGGTAGAGCGGTCATTGCCGGAACGGTCCTGGCGCCGGGCCGTACGGGCTTCATCGCGCGGCGAACCATCAACCGGGGTGATCTCCACCTCGTCATCCTGCTCGGCAGTGCGGCGCACCGCCGCCAGGAATTTCGCCGCGGCGGGTCCGGCGATTTCGAACAAGGTTTCGTTGGCAGCCAGGCGGATGGCCCCGATATCGGCCCGGCTGACATGGCCACGGCGGCACAGCAGCGGCAAAATCCAGCGCGCATCGGCGTTCTGACGGCGCCCGACATTCAGCCGGAACCAGGCACTGCCTTCAAAGCCGGGGCGCGGCCCGCTGGGCGGCGGCGCATCGCTGGCCAGCAAGTCTTCCGGTTGCGGCAGCCTGGCACGATGTGCCTGGATCAGCGCGGCAGCGATTTCCTCGGGGCTGCGTTCGGCCATCAATTTG
>JAFLDC010000493.1:1549-2652 GCA_017302775.1 Sphingomonadales bacterium | reverse complement strand
ACGAGGTTGATACCCGGCTGCGCCCGTCCGGTGCGCAGGGCCCGATCGCCGTCAGCCTGGATGCCTTCGATCGCTATCAGCACGAAAGCGCCTGGACATGGGAGCATATGGCGCTCGCCCGGGCGCGGGTGCTCCATGGCCCGGCGGAGGGCCGCCAGGCCCTTCAGGACGTAATCCGCGGCGTGCTCGAGATGTCTCGCGATCCGGCCAAGCTACGGTCAGATGCGCTGGAAATGCGCGAGAATATGGCACGGCACAAGTCAGCCAAGGGCCCGCTTGACGTCAAGTTGGCCCGCGGTGGCCTGGTCGATATTGAGTTCATTACGCACTACCTGCAGCTGCGCGATCATGTGGCGCTGGTCCCGGCGATTCCCGATGCGCTGGCGGAGCTGGTCGAAGCGGGCCTGCTGCCCCATGGGATCCGCGCCGCGCACCGCGCCCTCGCCCGGTTCCTGGTGGCCGCACGGCTGCTGATGCCGGATGGGGAAACCCCGCCCGATTCAGCCCGGCTCGTGCTTGCCAGCGCCTGCGAATGTGCCGATTGGACCTGCCTGACCGATATATTGACCGAATCGCGCCAGGTTGTTGCGACAGCCTGGGCCGCGACGTTCGGCGAACAACTGGAGATCGCATCATGACTATTGCCCCCGGCGACGACCTGCCCGACCTGCCCCTGACCGCGCCCGATGGCACCGCGCTGCACCTGTCGGACTTTCGCGGCCGCAAACTGGTGCTGTTTTTCTATCCCAAGGATGACACCCCCGGCTGTACCACCGAAAATATCGATTTTTCGGCCCTGTCCGATGAATTCGCCAAGGCCGGCACGGCCTTGCTGGGGATCAGCAAGGATCCGCCCAAGAAGCATCAGAAGTTCATCGCCAAGCATGGATTGACCGCGCCTCTGGCCAGCGATGCCGAAGAATCCGGCCTGTCGGACGCCTTGGGCTTCTGGACCGAAAAGTCGATGTATGGCCGCAGCTATATGGGCATGGTCCGCTCCACCGTGCTGGTCGACGCGGGCGGCAAGGTTGCCCGGGTGTGGAGCCCGGTGAAGGTCAAAGGCCATGCCGCCGAAGTGCTGGAGGCCGCGAAAACGCTGTGAT
>JAFLDC010000493.1:0-1539 GCA_017302775.1 Sphingomonadales bacterium | reverse complement strand
CTCGGTTGCCACAGCGATCCGTGCCGCGCTGCTCGAAGCCGATCCGCGGGCCAAGGTGATGCGCACCCGCGCGCTGGTCCGCAGCTGGCGCAAGGGCCAGTTGGACTTCGCGTTCGACGTGGCCATGCCCGCCGCCCCCGGCAGGCCCGCGCGGCCCGAACTGCTGCCGCCCGGCCAGATGCCCAAGCGCGGCAAGGGCGGGTCCGAGCGGGGCAGGGTGGCACTGTGGCACGCATTGGCGCATATCGAATTTGTCGCCATCGACCTGGCGCTCGACATGGCCGGGCGTTTCGGCGGCTCGATGGGCGCGGGATTTGTCAGCGATTTTCTGACCGTCGCAGCTGACGAAGCCATGCATTTCGCCTTGATCGAACGCCATCTCAACACCCTGGGCAGCCATTACGGCGCTCTCCCGGCGCATTCGGGACTATGGGACGCCGCCCGGGATACCGCGCACGACGTTGCCGCACGTCTGGCTATTGTGCCGATGGTGCTGGAAGCGCGCGCGCTGGACGTAACGCCGCAAACACTCGAACGGGTCCGGGCGACCGGCGATGAAACCGGTGCACGAATCCTGAGTCGCATCCTTGACGATGAAATCGCTCACGTCCGGTTCGGTTCAACGCATTTCGTCGCGATCGCCACAGCACGCGGGGAATCCCCTGAAAGTCTCTGGAAAAGCTTGGTTGCGCGCCATTTCGGCGGTGCCGTTAAGCCGCCGTTCAACGACTCAGCGCGTCTTCAAGCCGGTTTACCGCGCAGTTTCTATGCAAGGGTTGTCTAGTTAACCTGCAGCCCGCTAGGCCCCCTCTCGAGACGGCGGGGGGCTTACCGACCTCTCAACACACCAATTGCCGGTTTGGTTCCCAAGCCTGCAAATTCGGGTTCGCAAACCCCGGAAACACGGGGCGTAAGAATAAGGTAGTTTGAGTGGCTGTAGTTTCGATTTTTGCCAAGGTTCGCACCTTCGCCGGTATGGTTGCCGCGATTTCGGGTCTGACCTTCGCCAATCCCGCCCTTGCCAACAGCTCGGCCAATGCTGATGTCGCGGCTCCGCTGCGCGCCGCCCAGGCCGCCAAGGCCCCGCAGGGCGGAGACGACGAATTCCGCCGCCTGTTCAACGGGTGGAAGCAGATGGATAGCGCACAGCTGGCAGTTGCCCCCGCCGCCAGCCCTGCACCGGGCTATGTCGCGGCACCTACCACGCGTCCGGCTGCTGCTCCATCCTTCGCCCCCACCAAGGTTTCGATCCCGACCCGCAACCCGCTTGATGGCGGCTCGCTGACATCGGGCTATGGCATGCGCACTCATCCGGTGCTTGGCGGCCGCCGCGCCCATAAGGGTATCGATCTTGCCGCGCCGACCGGCACTCCGGTTTACGCTTCGGCTGACGGTGTGATCAGCAAGGCCGACTGGTTTTCCAGCTATGGCCTGTACATCTCGATCGAACATGGCGGCGCAATCCAGACCCGGTACGGTCACCTTTCGCGGCTTAACGTCGCTGCGGGCCAGCAGGTCCGCAAGGGCGACCTGATTGGC
>JAFLDC010000492.1 GCA_017302775.1 Sphingomonadales bacterium | reverse complement strand
AGCGCGGCAAGATGTGCCTCCAACTGGGCGTAGGTCGGCTCGATCCATTCAGGCGCCCGCACCGCGATCGCCTCGCGGTGCTCTCCATAAGCCGGCTGATCGCGATACAGGAACCGGAAACCCCTGAACTCCGCCATGATGGCCGCCAGCAGACGGGCATAACTGGCGATCGGCGCCTGGTCTGGAGCCAGCGCCAGGCGCGCTTCGATCACCAGTGCAAACCGCTCCGTCAAGGCATCCAGCAAAGCCGCACGGGTCTTGAAATGATACCAGAGATTCCCCTCCGCTATCCCGCAGGCAGCCGCCAGGCTGGCGGTCGATGTGGCGCCATAGCCATGTTCGTTGAAAAGTAGCCGGGCCGTTTCGACAATGCGATCGCGGGTCTTCATCAGTACTGTGACAGCTCGACCATCACTTTCCTGTAGCCGTGGACAAAGCAGGTCGCGACCCGCTCCGGTTCTTCGATCACATTCGCCCGCAAGCGGCGCTTGGCCATCTCTTCAAGCAAGGTGGTGAGCTGCAGTTCCGCAACCCGCGCGCCGACGCAGCGATGGATGCCATAGCCAAATGAGAGATGGCGGCGGGCGTTGTCACGATCGATCACCACCGCGTCGGGGTTTTCGAACACGCTCTCATCGCGGTTGGCGGAAATATACCACAGACAGACCTTGTCGCCCTTTTTCATCCGGGCCCCGTCAATCTCGGTGTCCTCCACCACGGTCCGCCGCATGTGCGCCAACGGGGTCTGCCAGCGGATCAGTTCCTGAACCGCGTTGGGGATCAATGAAGGATCTGCTTCCAGCTTGGCGCGCTGCGCGGGAAACTGGCTTAGCCCCCAGGCAAAGGCCGACATCGAATTGCGGGTCGTATCGTTCCCGCCGACGATCAGCAGGATGAGGTTCCCCATGAATTCCTGTTCACTCATGTGGCTCATCGCGTCCGAACGGAGCATAACCGAGATCAGATCCTTACCCGGATTGGCCGCCTTTTGCTGCCACAGCTGGGCAAAGGCGGCGCTCATTTCAAACAGCGCCGCGTTCCGCTTGAGGATGTCCTCGGGCGATTTCATCAGTTCGACATTGCCGCCCATGTCTGACCAGTACGTCAGATTATGGCGCTCTTCCCACGGGAAGTCGAACAAGGTGGCCAGCATTCCGGTGGTGAGTTCGATCGAGACCTTGTCGACCCAGTTGAAAGCCTCCCCGAGCGGAAGCGAATCGAGCACTTCTGCAGTGCGCTGCTGGACCTCCGCCTTCATCGCGGCGACTTCGGACGGGCCGAAGCTGGGGGCGATCGTGCGGCGCTGCGCGGTGTGATGCGGCGGATCCATCGCGATGAACATCGGCGTGCGCATCTCGTTTTCCATCAGCTGGTCGACCGAGCCGGGGATGGCGATCCCGCCATATTCCCAGCTTGAGGAGAAGATCTTGGGCAGCGCCTCAATATGGACGATCGGCTTGTAGGTGCTGACGGACCAGTAAGGGCCGAAGTCGCTTTCGGGCACATACTGGATCGGCGCTTCGGCACGAAGACGGCGGAAAGCCACTTGCCAATCTTCCCCGTCATACAGCGCGGCGCGGCTGACATCGATCGGGGCAATCGGCGATGCTGTTCTCTCAAGCGTTGCGGTGCTGGCCATGATACTCTCCCGGTGGCGATGGAGTCGCCATTCTAGGGTAATGACCCTAAAATGAGCGCAGTGAATGTCAAGGCGCGAAACAAGCAGCGGATCCATGCAAACACGCCGCCCGGATCACTCCAGGCGGCGCTCGCTGTATCTCGGTAATGGCAAAGCCGCTTAGTCGGCGGTGGCAACCTTGGGCACGCGTTTGTAAGGGACGAATTCACCCAGACTGACAAAGCCGTTGGTGAAGCCGCCGGTCCGGTCAACCGTGTGGACGATATCCAGATCGCACAGCTGGCTGCCGGTGGTGCGGGTCACCATGATGTCATCGTCATCCAGATCCTGTGCATTCTTGGGCACGTTGACGTAAACCGTCTCTCCCCAGCCGTAGACGATCGCGGTCTTGTCCAGCACCTGCATATCGCGGGTCTGGTGACTGGGAATGCAATGGACCGGTTTGCCCGCGACCCGTCCGTCGAGAATCTTGTCGAGCCGTTGCTGCGGGGTCAGCCGCGGTTTGGCGTCAAGGGTGGCGGTGCCGAGCAGGGCTGCGGCAGTGGCAAGAGTGATGGCAAGGCTGCGCATGGTCATGTTCCTTTTCCCTCGTCCGCGAACTTATCACGCTATTCTGAACCGCGCCTGAAAGTCAGGCCGTACCGCCAACGGTCAGTCCTTCGACCAGCAGGGTGGGCTGGCCAACCCCGGCCGGGACGGACTGCCCGCCCTTGCCGCAGATGCCGACCCCTTCATCCAGCGCCAGATCGTTGCCGATCCCGGCCACCCGGGTCAGCACGGTCGGCCCGTCGCCGATCAGCGTCGCCCCCTTGATCGGGGCGCCAAGTCTGCCGTTCTCAACCTTGTACGCCTCGGTACAACTGAATACGAACTTGCCCGAAACGATGTCCACCTGTCCGCCGCCGAAGCTCTTGGCGAAAATATGCGTACATAGCTGAGGAAGTTGGCCACCGTCTTCGGTGCAGCGGTGTCGTAGAGTTGGATGTCGATCGCGCCCTGCGTGGTGTGCAATCGGACCATCGTGGATTGA
>JAFLDC010000491.1 GCA_017302775.1 Sphingomonadales bacterium | reverse complement strand
AATCCTCTATCTTGAAGGCTACCTGTGGGATCCGGAAGAGCCGCGGGCGGCAATGCGGCGCGCGATCGCGGCAGCCCGGGGCGCGGGACGCAAGGTCGCCTTCACCTTGTCGGATTCATTTGTGATCGATCGACACGGTGACGATTTCCGCCGCCTGATCGACGCTGGCGAGATCGACATCCTGTTCGCCAATCATGTCGAGCTGGCATCGCTCACCGGGCTTGATGATTTTCATGCCGGGATCGACGCCCTGAAAGACAAGGTGCCGCTGCTTGTTGTCACCCGCAGCGAACAGGGCGCGGTCGCGGCCACCGGCGGCGCGATCTATGAAGTTCCGGCTGAGCCGGTGGCGCAGGTCGTCGATACGACCGGAGCGGGTGATCTCTTTGCTGCCGGGTTCCTCCACGGCCATGTCAACGGACGTCCGGTGGCGGAATGCCTGACCTTGGGGGCGATCTGCGCGGCGGAGATCATTTCACATTATGGCGCCCGGCCCGAAGCAGACCTGCAGGAGCTGGTGGCTCGTCGCCTCGGCTAGCCAGCGCCCCTATTCAACCCATTTCGGGTAACGCAGGATCGGGGTCTGCCCGCGCAGGAAATCGCGCGGGAGCGTGCCGGTGAGCGCCTTGAAGTCACGAATAAAATGCGATTGGTCCGCATAACCGGCCTCGTGCGCGAGGACCGTCCAGGCGCAATCCGGTTCCAGCTCCTTGCGGTGGACGGCATGGCCGATCCGGCAAATTCGGGCGTAGTGCTTGGGGTTAAGGCCGGTCAGTTGCCGGAACCGGCGCTGGAAATGGCGCAGCGACAGGCCCGCCGCATCGGCCAGATCCTGAATCGGAACGGCGCCGCGCAACTGGCGCAGGCGTGATGCTTGCCGTGCAACCGGGTCGCGGCAAATCCGCTCGCGTTGGAACGACAACAACCAGCGCTCAACCGGATCGATCATCGCCGCCCAGTCCGGCGCAGCCAGCAATGCATCGAGCAACCCGCCGGGCAAATCGATGGCCACGAAATTGTCGACCAGCGTAACCGGGTCAACCCGAAACAGCCCCCCGGCCGCTGCCGGTTGCAGGCGGATCGAAAAGGTCTTCAGTCCGCCGACAATTTCCATGTCATAGCGGTAATGCGTAAGTGGGCCGAACAGGCCGACCCGCGGTGCCTCACGCCGCTCGCGCGTTTCCAGATCGTAAAGCCAGTGGCGTCCTTCCAGAATGATCTGGACAAAACAGTTGGGGCGCGCCGGAATAACCCGCCGCGCCATTTCCCCGCGATCGGCGATCTCCCCGCCGACATAGCCGATCAGGCATGGTTCCAGCTCGCGGGAATTCCCGTCGAGCAAGGTGATTTTCACGAAGGCTTCTCCCCTGGTGAAGGGCGCGTGCCCACTTAGTTCTTAACTTCGCGCGCCACTTCACGCCAGCCGATATCGCTGCGAAAGAACCCATCCTTGAAATCGATTCTGCTCATTGCGCTATAAACCTTGCTCTGCGCTGCGCTAACCGTGTCGCCGCGGGCGGTGACGTTGAGAACCCGCCCGCCGTTCGCCACCAGGAGGTCGCCCTCCAGCTTTGTCCCGGCTTGGAAAACCTTGACATCACCGGCTTCTGCCGTCGCAATCCCTGAGATCGCGCCGCCCTTTGCGGGTGTGCCCGGATAGCCATGCGCAGCCATGACCACCGTCAGCGCGGTTTGCGTGGCGAACGGTGGCGGCGGCAAGGTCGCCAGCCGGCTTTCAGCGGTTGCCAGCATCAATTCGGCCAGATCGCCCTGATAGCGCAGCATCAGTACCTGGCATTCCGGATCGCCGAACCGGCAGTTGTATTCGATCAGCTGAACACCCGTTGGGGTCAGCATCAAACCGGCGTAGAGCACACCCGAATAGGGCATGCCTTCCGCTGCCATCGCCTGCACGGTGGGTATGACGATCCGTTCAAGCGCTTCGCCTTCAAGCAGGGGGGTCAGCACCGGGGCCGGGCTATAGGCACCCATTCCGCCGGTGTTCGGTCCGGTGTCGCCATCGCCGACCCGCTTGTGGTCCTGGGCCGATCCGAACGGAACGACGGTGTGGCCATCGGTGATCGCAAAGAAACTGGCTTCTTCGCCTTCAAGGAACGCCTCGATCACCGCTTCCGCGCCGGCGTCGCCGAACCGTCCGGAAAAGATTTCGTCCACCGCTTCCAGCGCCTCGGCCCGGGTCATGGCTACAGTCACACCTTTCCCGGCAGCCAGACCATCAGCCTTGATCACCACGGGAATGGAGAAATCGCCGAGTGCGGCATGTCCATCGGCACGGTTGGTCACGCGCCGAAAAGCTGCGGTCGGGATGGCGTGGCGGGCGCACAGTTCTTTGGTGAACGCCTTGGAGCCTTCCAGCTGTGCTGCCGCCTGCGACGGTCCGAATACCGGGACGCCCACCGCTCGCAGGCTGTCAGCCAGCCCGTCCACCAACGGGGCTTCCGGGCCGATCACAACCAGGCCGATTCGCTGTTCTTCGCAGAAATCGACAACCGCCTGATGGTCGGTTTCGCGCAGGTTGACCAGTTCGGCATGTTCCGCCACGCCAGGATTTCCAGGGCATGCGAACAATTTGTCACACAACCGGGATTGCGCCAGCTTCCAGGCCAGCGCATGTTCGCGCCCGCCCGATCCGATCAGCAGGATATTCATGACGCCGCCGTCCTATTTG
>JAFLDC010000490.1 GCA_017302775.1 Sphingomonadales bacterium | reverse complement strand
AAGGCTTCATCAACGGCGATATAAGCACCGTGATGAGCCCGCGGACGGTCATCACCTGGGCGCAGAACACCGCGATCTTCAAGGATCCGGGCTTCGCCTTCCGGCTGTCGTTCCTCAACAAGTGCGATGAGACGGAGCGGATGCTGGTGGCCGAATACTACCAGCGGGTATTTGGTACAGAACTGCCCGAAAGCGTAGTTGCCAAAGGATGAGGCTCCTGCCGGCATTGGCCGTTTCACTGGCGGCGACGGCCGCTGTCGCAGATAAGCCGGCCGGGAACGTACCCGCACCAACGAGCGGCGCCGCGCCGATTGTCGCGGCGCCAGCCACGCCACCGGTTCTGACCAACTATTTCCGCAGCGATGCAAACGCGGCGGCAATGGTTGACGGGGCCGTCGCCGAAGCAAAGGCGGGTGGGCGCCGGGCAATCCTGGTTTTCGGGGCTGATTGGTGCAGCGACAGCGTTGCCTTGGCCGCAGTGCTCAGCTCGGACTTTTTCCAAGCCTATCTCGGCAGCAAGTACAGCGTTACCTTCATCGATGTGAACCGGCCGACACGCGGCCAGGGTCGCAATCAGGAGATTGTCCGCCAGTTTGGCATCGAGACCATGACCGGAACGCCCGAAGTGGTGGTTATCGGACGTTCCGGGCGGCCGCTGAACACTCTCGCCGATGCGCAGTCATGGCGCAACGCCGGGGAGCGCCCGGTGTTGCAGATCATGGGATATTTTCGCGATCTGCCGGAAGACTAGTCGCATCGGCGATCAAGTATTTGGCATCACCAGATATTTTTCGCCGGTCCGGCGGGCATTATACATGGCGACAGCATCCTTGCTCAGCATATCTTCGAGGTTGCCCTTCCTCGCGTAGTGGCTGGCAAAGGTCGTGGTCAGGTCCTTCATCACCCGCATGCGCATGCGGCCGACAACGTCCATCCCGGCCTTCATCATGAACGGGGTCAGCAGCCAACCGGCGAGGTCCCAGGTGAGGCCGAAAGCACGGTTGAGGATCGTCGGGCCCAGATCAAGCGCGCCATAGATATAGACCTTCTTAGGCTCGCTTGAACCATAGCGGCTGAAGGCAGCACCGCGGCTTGCCGCGGCTTCCATGGCGGTCAGGACCTGGCCAGCCAACGTCCCGCCGCCAATCGGATCGAACCCGATCATGGCCTTGGTTTCGGCAATCGCATCGATCAGCCGGGGCATGAAATCGGCGTCCGTCATGTTGAGAACGTGGGTGGCGCCCAAATCCTTCAGCAGCTTTACCTGCTCGTCGTTGCGCACGATATTGACCAGCGGAATCCCGTCTTCAAGACAGATCTTTACCAGCATCTGGCCCAGGTTGGATGCGGCGGCGGCGTGGACGATCCCGCTATAGCCTTCCAGCTTCATCGTTTCGGTAAAACCCAGCGCGGTCATTGGGTTGACGAATGAGCTGGCGGCTTGTTCGGCGCTGACACCATCGTCAACCGGGAAGGCCATCTGGGCTTCGGCGATGGCATAGCTGCCATAAGCGGTTCCGGGCACACATGCGATCCGTTTGCCCATCAGGTGTTCCGCGCCTTCTCCTGCCGCGACCACGGTGCCCGCTGCCTCGTTACCGGCAGGCATGGCCAGTCCGTGCCGGGCCTTCATCGCGCGGGTCGCATTTTCGGGCATCCGTGCCACGATCTTGCCCGGTGAGTATTCCGCGTTGTCTGTATCGGCGCTGGCGAACAACAGCCCCAGGTCCGACGGGTTGATCGGTGTGGCTTCAACCTTGATCAGCACTTGCCCCGGCTTCGGATCGTCCCAGGTCTTGTCATTAAGCTGGACGGTCAGCGTGCCATCCGCATCAAGCTGCGTCGTCAGCTGCTTGCCGGTAAATGCCATTGGTTGTCTCCCGATTCTGTTTCGGAATGCAACCTAGTGCTTCATTCGTCGGGGTAAAGCGCGCGCACGAAATAAAGCCCTTCGCTTGGCGCGTTGAGTCCCAGTGACTGGCGATTGCGCGCAGCAAGCGCCGTGGCCACCTGGCTTTCCTGCCATCGCCCCATGCCTACCAAAGTCAGGCAGCCCACCATCGAGCGCACTTGGTGATGCAGGAACGAGCGCGCTGCTGCGCGGATATGAACTTCATCGCCGGCGCGCTCGACGTGCAGCAGATCCAGCGTCTTGACCGGGCTTTGCGCCTGGCAGTGAACTGAACGAAATGTCGTGAAATCGTGCTGGCCGACCAGCGCCTGTGCGGCCCGGTGCATCGCGGCGGCGTCAAGCGGTTGCGGTACATGCCAGGCGCGGTTGGTGTCGAGCGTCAGCGGGGCGCGGCGGTTGGCAATACGGTAAAGATACTCGCGGCCCATGCAGGAAAAGCGGGCGTGCCAGTCATCGGGCATCACTACACAATCCAGCACTGCAATCGGGTGAGGGCGCAGATGATGGTTGAGCGCCTCCATCAACCGGAAAGGCGTGATGTCCTTGGCGATATCGACATGCACGCGCATCCCCAGGGCATGGACGCCGGCATCGGTCCGCCCGGCTGCGTGCAGGGTGACGGTTTCGGCCGTGGTGGCGCGGACGGCTTCCTCAACCGACTGCTGAACGCTCGGCCCATGGGCCTGGCGCTGCAGGCCGAAGAACGGCGTGCCATCGAATTCAAGGGTGAGGGCGAAGCGGGTCATGAGATCCCACTCCTTGCATCGTCGCCCGGGGCAACGGTGCC
>JAFLDC010000049.1 GCA_017302775.1 Sphingomonadales bacterium | reverse complement strand
CGGGTCCCAGAAAGCCGATTTTCAACGGTCGGCGTGGCACGCGGCACTTTCCGCCAGTTCGGCTGCGGCGAGTTCGGCGACATGGGGGAGATATTTGGCCCCGCGACCGGAGAACCCGGTAAATGCGAAGATCGTGCGTTCGGGCCCAGTGAATCCAATCCGGGGTAGCAGGCTGGGCGTATAGGCATCGAGGCCGATGATTTCCCCCAACGGGCTTACCGGATTGCCGGTAAGCTGGCGCAGCAGCTTGAAATGCCGATCATGCCGCCCGGTGCAGGGTTCCAGCGCTTGGTCGGGGTCTTCGACGATCGGGGGATCGAAACTTCCGACAGCAACCGTGCCGGCGTGGCCGGGTACTAAGTAGCCGGCGCGCATCTGGTCCACGAGGCAGCGGTCGATGCCGCTAGCCAGGGCGACGCTTAACTGGATGCGTCTGACCACCACTTCGGTGTCGGCGAGCCAACGCGGCGACCAGGGACCGGCCGCAACAGCCAGGACGGCACACTCGACCGCGAAACCGCGTCCTTCTAGCCGGATTCCCCGATCGATTTTCCGCACGTTGCCGATCGAGGCATGCTCGAGCACTACCGCGTCCTGATCGCGCGCTGCGCAAAGCATCAGGCGCGCTGCCAGTTTGACATCGACCACGCCGCCCATCGGTTCGAACACCGCCACGGCCCGATCGGTGGCGAGGTCGAGACCGGGAGCCAGGGCGGCAGCCTCTCGGCCGCTGAGCAGCTTGATCGGATACGAGCTGGAAGAAAGCTCCGCGACCAGCGCTGCGGCCCGATCTGCCCGGGCATCCTCGATGATGTTGATCACGCCGCATTGCCGAATCAAATCGGCCGACCGGCGCGAGGTGAGCCAGTCGTGTACCCCGCGGATCGCCAGCGTACTTTGGGCGGGGTCTTCGTCGAAAGCGCGGATGATACCCCCCGAGTAGGCGGAGGCCCCGCGGCCCGCACAGACGTTGGATTCGAATATCGCGACACGCAAACCTCGCGCGGCAAGGCTGCTGGCAAGCGCGCTGCCGGCAAGCCCCGCCCCGAGGACACAAATGTCGAATCTGGCGGTCAAACTCGCGCCTTCCTGCCGGTTCGAATCCCGCTTTGCAGCAAGTTCGATCGGACTTTGACTGAGGTTAGTACCGGTTTGAGGGATCGGCTTGAATCTGGGACCTCCACATGAGCCGCCGGGTGCCTGCATCAAACGCCTCGCGCTTGTGCATCAATCGGCGGTTGTCCCAGATCAGCAGGTCGCCGACCGACCAGCGATGACGGCAGACCAGCTCGGGTGCCTCGGTGTAGGTCCACAGTTCGTCCAACAATGCTTCGCTGTCGTCGACCGGCATGCCCATCACGTAAGCACAGCGCCGCCGCCCCAGATAGAGCGATTTGCATCCTGTCGCGGGGTGCGTTTTGACCACGGGATGCACCGCACCGGGCGATTCACGAACAGACGTCACAGGATCATATCCGTGCCGCAGGTCGCCAACCGCAGTATAGCTGCGATCGTGCTTGATCGACAGCGTGGCCGCCAATTCCTTGAGCCGCGCGGGAAGGCTTTCGTAAACCGCGTTCATATCCATGAACGAGGTATCGCCACCTTCGTCGGGAACCTCGCGGGCATACAGGATGCTCGCGATCGGCGGTGAGTCGGTATAGCACATGTCGGTGTGCCAATAGGCTTCCTTGTTGCCCAGATGGCCGATTGGGCGGCCATTTTCGACCACATTGGAAACAATCATGATTTCCGGAGGGCCGGTGTCGACGATCAGGGCCTTTTCCTGATTGTCGGCGCGTTCGGGAATGCCAAACATCCGGCTGAAGGCGACAAGCTGTTCCTTGCTCAGATCCTGATCATGAGCGGAGATCACGCCGTGCCGATGCCATGCCGCGACAATGGCCTGAAATTGATCCGGCGAAACATGCTTCAAATCCAGATTGCCGATGCAGCCTATCGACATGCGATCGATCTCCAGGTTCAACGGCGCTTCAATGGGCATGTCTGAGCTCCATTTCCAACCAATCAATGCTGATTGCGTGAAAATAATATTCGCTGCATTATTTGCGTTTGACAATAGTAAATCGCAGGCTTTACTGAAAGAATATCGGAATTGTTGTTGTTTAGGGCAACAACAAATAAATTAAAATTCGTTATATTGCCGGGATATCAAAACATCACTTTCGAAGTCTAATTGGAGCGAGGTAGCCTTGGAGGGTCACGCAGAGCTTGTCTCGGAATTCGGCGAAATCGCCGACCGGTCCTCGGAATATCGCGCGCAGCAGCCATGGCTGCCGACGTCGGAGGCGATCTTCGTTTGGGATGATGCTTTTCACGATCTGATGCTTGGCGACAAACTGCGCATGCAGAAGTACCGCCGGGCAATCTTCGAAACGGTCCAGCCGGGCGACGTCGTGGTCGATCTGGGCGTGGGAAGCGGAATTCTGAGCTATTGGGCGATCGAGGCCGGGGCCCGGATCGTTTACGGCATCGAGATGAGCGACCCGATCCTTGATCGTGCGCTCCGCAGCCTGGAGCGCGCCGATGTGAAAGACCGCTTCGTTCCGGTGCGCGGTATCTCATACGATGTAACTTTGCCTGAACGCGCTGACGTTCTCATCTCCGAAATCATCGGCAACATGGGCGACAACGAGAACATCCAGTCGATCCTGTCCGACGCGAAGGCCCGGTTCCTAAGACCCGAAGGCCGCTGCATTCCCGAATGGGTCGAAGCCTGGATTGTACCGGTCGACGCGGATCTGGCTCATGCCGCAGTCGCTTCGGGCAGGATCGAGGTGTTGAACGCGGGCTACCAGATCGAAGATATCAAGCGCGGTCGGGCGTCCAACTCACTGTTCGACCTCTATTATGACTGCATCATACCCGGTTCCTGCCAGCTGGCTTCGCCGATCCGTCTCCAGCGATATGGAGGCGATTGGACGCAGTCGGCACAATATGATGTCAGTTCTACCTTTCGGCTTGCCAGGACGGGCCGGTTCAGCGGCTTCAAGGCCTTTTTCAAGGCGCAGCTGTCACCGGATTGCATTCTCGATATTTCCGGCGACGATATCGCCGCGCGAGCCTGTTCGGACAGTTGGAAGCATGCCTATTTGCCGATTGAAGATCCGATCGATTGCCGCGGCGGAGACATCCTGACGCTGAACTATGCGCGCAGTACAAAGCAGCGCGAGGGCCGGGGACTTGGGCAAGTCTACCGTTGGGACGGTTTTGTCGAACGGGACGGCACCCGGATAGCGGGCTTTTCGCAAAGCACAGCCTGACCGGATCACTCACCGCCCGGCGCGATGGCTAGCCTGCCCGCGACTGCAAATCAGGATGGAAATCGGCAAGATGACTACGATCCAAAGTAGAAACGAATGGGATCCGCTGGAAGCGATCGTCGTCGGCAACACCCGCAACGCCCGCTATCCTTTCCGGGACATCAGCAGCCTCAACGCAGAATATGCCGGCAAGCCGGAAGAAGCCCTTCCCGTAGGCCCGTTTCCGGACTGGGCCATAGAGGAAAGCGAAGAGGACCTGGCGCGCTTTGCCGAAACGCTGAGCGCGGCCGGCGTGACCGTGGTCCGTCCCGAGGACTGGAACCACGAACGGCCTGTCGCCAACCAACTTTGGGAATCAAAGGGGTTCTACAATTATTGTCCGCGCGACATCCTGCTTGTTGTCGACGATCTGGTGATCGAGACCCCGAACGCCATGCGCGGACGATACCACGAGACTTTGGCATACCGTTCGCTGATTATGCCCCACGTCATGGGTGGAGGGCGTTACATAGCGGCGCCGAAGCCCAGGCTTGACGACAGCATCTTCGCTGTGCCGCCGTCGCGTCCGGTGCCTCGCAATGACGAACCGGTCTTCGATGCTGCGAACGTCATGCGCTTCGATGACGATCTTCTTTATCTGATCAGTTCGACCGGCAACGAACTTGGCGCTCGCTGGCTGCAATCGGTGCTGGGAGATAGGTACCGGGTTCACACCTGCGAGATCGATTATTATGGAAGCCATATCGATACCAGCATCGTTCCGCTCCGGCCTGGATTGCTGTTGTGCAATCCGGATCGCGTGACACCGCAGATGCTGCCTGACTTTCTGCGCAGTTGGGAAATAGTATTTGCCCCCGAACCAAGCGAGAAACGCGAGCCGCAGGCGCATTATTTCGACAATTGTCTGGCCAGTCGCTGGATGGGAATGAATGTCTTGTCGCTCTCACCCGATGTCGTAGTGGTCGATGAACAGGAGCCGGAGCTGATCCGCCTGCTCGAGCGTAAGGGACTTACCACAGTACCCTTGCCATTACGACATTCGCGGCTATTTGGCGGAGGCTTTCACTGCGTCACCCTGGATCTCGTTCGTCGCCACGACAGTGCGTCTGCCACCCGGTAGAAGCGCACGCGTGCCGTTTGCGGATCCATCCGGGCGAGATTGCCGAGACGCGAAGCAAGAACTGTGACCGAATGGATACCTGCATGAAGACGATCGGACTGGATTTTGGCACGACGAATTCAGTCGTCAGCGAGCTTCGGGATGACGGATCGTGCAGCACGGTGCGCTTTGCAACACCGGATGGCAGCGACGACATCTTTCCGACGCTTCTGGCGTTCTGGCAGGAGATTGAGGGGCCCGGCAAAAGCGCCAACCGGTTCGTCGGCGGCCAGTGGGCAATCGATGCCTTTCGCAGCTTTGCTCCAGATTGCCGCCTGATCAAGTCGCTCAAGACCTTTGCCGCCAGCAAACACTTCACCAACACCTCGATCTATGGCTCGCGCTACGAATACTCTGACTTGATGCGCCTCTTTCTGACCGACCTGCAGGCTCGGGCAAGCGAGGGACAACACTGGCAAGATTGTCAGATCGTGGTCGGGCGGCCAGTGCGCTTCGCGGGCACGCGGCCCGATGAAGAGCTGGCGCTGCGGCGTTATGATCAAGCTCTGTCGGCCTTCGGCTTTTCATCGATCAGTTATGTTTATGAACCCGTAGCGGCGGCTTACCATTTCATTCGCGAACTCGATGGCGAAGCAACGATATTCGTGGGTGATTTTGGCGGGGGGACCAGCGACTATTCACTGGTTCGTGGCAAGCGCACGTCGCAGGGCATCGCGGTGGAACCTCTGGCCAGTCAAGGCCTGGGGATCGCCGGAGATCAGTTCGATTACAGGATCATCCAGCACACCGTGGCCGAGGCCCTGGGTAAGGGTTCGAAATACCGGAGCCTTGACAAGCTGCTCGACATTCCGGCCAGCTATTACCATCGCTTGTCGAGCTGGAACGATGCATCGCTGCTGCAAGGCGGCCAGCTTCTCAGGGAACTGGCCAGGTTCAGAACGGCAAGCCAGGAGCCGGAGAAGATCGACCGCTTCATCGAATTTATCCGCCACGGCATGGTCTCCGTGGTCATCGACATCGTGTCCGAAGCCAAGTTCCGGCTGTCGAACGAGGACCGTGCGACCATTGAGATCCAGTTTGACAACGGACCTTATGAGGCAACGATCACCAAGGCCGATTTCGAGCGCTGGATCGAGCCCGACCTCGAGCGGCTCGACAAGCTCATCGATAGCACTCTTGAAAGCGCTGGCATGTCCGTGGAAGACGTTGATGTCGTCTTCCTATCGGGTGGCACATCTTACGTTCCTGCAATCCGGTCATTGTTCGAGCATCGCTTTGATGCGGGCAGGATCGTCAGCCGGGATCAACTGACTTCGGTCTCGCAGGGCCTGGCCCTGATCGGCAGGGAACCCGGGCTACTGGCCTGAACCGGCCTACCGCTGCAGCCAAAGTGCAGATTTTCGATAGGCGTCCTTGCGAAGAATCAGATCTCCTGCGAATTCGAAGAGATCGCAGCCACGAAGCTCACCTTCCCGATCGCCAAGCTCAAACACGATACTCCACTCACTGTAGCCCCGGTTACCCATCACTACATGGCCGGCCGAACGGGACACGCCGTCCGCATCCCTGGCCAATATCCTGCGGATCTCGGCTTCCACTTCTGTCTTGCCGTGAAAGGTCTTGCCAGGCTGATCTTCAACCGACGGGCTGAAAGTGCAATCCTGATGAAAGTAGGACATGATCAGATCGACGTCGCCCTGGTCCCAGGCATCGGAAAAGGCTTTGAGCCGGCGGGGTGTCATTGTGGCGGTCACTGGCATGCTTCCATTGCATTGGTGGCCTGGTGGCTGCGATCGCCTGGAGTGAGGGAGTCCCTCAGACGGCTTGCCTGGTCCGGATAGCTGATATCCGGCCGCGCCGAGGGCTTGGCCGAACAGCGCGCGGTTATCATGTCGATCAGCACCGGCTGCGCCCGGGCGAGTCCGCTGCCGATTTCGGTCAGGGCTGTCACCATCGCTTCGCAGTCAGTCAGACGCCGGCTCAGCGGAGAGTATCCGCAAGCCCGCGCGACCTCGACGAAATTCACATTCCTGGCGAAATTGGCCTGACCTCCGGTCGATTCATATACGCCGTTGTTCAAGATGATATGCACCAGGCGGCCGCATTGCTGATTTCCCAGGGTGGCGAGATTGCCCAGCCGCATCAGCGCCGCGCCATCGCCGTCAAGCACGATGACGGTCCGTTCGCAACTGCGCGAGATCGCATATCCGATGGCACTGGCGCAGCCCATTGATCCGGCGACGTAGATGTTGGAGGGCCGATCGCCCAAAAGGAACAGGTCGCGCCCGATGAAGCCGGTCGAACAAACGAAAATCGCATCCGTCGGTGCTCCGGCACGGATCGCCTGAAGCACGTCGGTCCTCGACGGATGAGGATCGTGCGCGGGTGCCGGTTCAGCGGCTGGCGCAGACCTGGCGGCAAAGGTTCCCATCGGGACCGCTATGATGACGCTTTGCCGCTTCGCGATGTAGTCCGTGAAGATCTGGCTCAAGACCCCGGCCGCAGCGGCGGCTTCATTCGGCAGGACGAAATAGGGCAGGCCAAGGGCCCGTACGATCGTTTCGAACCGTCCTCCCAATATGTCGTGCTGCGGTTCGTCGGCAATGCCGAAACCGCCGCGTACCGAAATGAAAAAGGGAACCGGAATGCGAAAGGTGTCGAGCAGTGAGCAAATGGGATTGATTGCATCGGCAAAGCCCGAGTTTTGAATCAGGATGGCGGGAGCTTTGCCCGAAAGCCAGCAACCCGCCGCAATGCCGACTCCTTCGGCTTCACTCGTCATCCGCAGGTGCTCGATGGCGGAATCGTCGTCGACGGCCTGCAGCAGCCCGGCAAAGGACGAGCAGGGGAGGCTGAGGATCGATGAGACCCCATGCGCTTTCAATATCGCCAACAGTTCGCTCGGCTCGATCATGGGCGCTAGACCTGCGAGCAGCCAAGTCTGCAATCGGCATAGCTCAAGGCCGTATTGACCGATACGATCTGGTTCTTGAGTGAACCGACGTTCTTTCCCGCGCTCATATCCGCAGCGATCGTTTCCATCGCTGCAATCGAAGCTCTCAGCAACTGGTTTGCCCAGATGATGCAGGCTATGCCAAGTTCGTCAAAACGCCGCGCGGCGGTATCGTCGAAGCTCGTCGGAATTGCGATGATCGGGCAATCGCCATCCCACCGCGACATGAACTCAGCCAGTTCGTCGACCGTCTTCGACTTGGAATGAATGATCAGCCCATCGACGCCGGTGGCCGCGTATGCATGTGCGCGCTCCAAAGCCCGATCGATACCTTCGCCGGCCACGAGCGAGTCAGTTCTTGCGACCAGTGCGGTTTTCGCGGGGTTGAGGACCTTCCGGCAAGCATCAAGCTTTTCCACGAAATCCGGAATTTCGCACAGGCTGACCCCTTCGGAGAAGGAGTTCTTCTTCGGAAAGGACTTGTCTTCGAGGCTGACGCAGGCGGCGCCGCGGGCACTGGCCCGGGACAGGAACACCCGGGCGATGTTCTTGTCACCGAACCCTTCGTCCGCATCGAGAATAACGGGTATCGATATGCTTTCCGCGATCGCTTCAAGCGCATTGACAGTTTCGGTCCACCCAAGCTCGTTGCGATCACACTTTCCGCTGACGACCGCGAGCCCGAGGCTTGAAACCCACACCGCGCCAAAGCCTGCCTGTTCTGCGACCCTGGCCGAAACGCAATCGTGTGCGCCAATGATATGAACGGCCTTGCCGGTTTCCCGGGCCCGGCTCAGCATCGCGGAGAAGGCGTTTACTGACCCATTCTTTTCACTCACGCAATCCTCCTTGGCGAAAAGTCAATGTGATGAATAATGATGTCTTTGTGTTTTTTTGTAATTCAACCATCGGATAGACGGATAGTCCAATTGTCGGAAATACAATTTGTCATAAGACTATAAACTGTCAAATCAAATTGAAAGTATACTATATTTCGCCAGAATATCGTGATTCACGTGTTTCAGTAATTGTTGCACCCCAGATCGACCGAAAATGCGCACTTATCCCAAACGATTGTGCTGTAGTTATGCCATGCCAACCGGCCAAAACTTGACTGTCGATGTACATTTCGATTGTAGACATTTTGATGATTTTAGCATCTAAATGCGTGCTGATCGGAATCCGCTATGATATCGATAAATATGGAAAACTTTACTGAAGCCGAAGATCTTTACGATTTCTGGATTGCGGCCGGCCCGGATCGCTGGTTTGATAAGGATGAGGAATTCGATCGTGCGTTTCGAGATCGCTTCCTGTCGTTGTATGAACGTGCTGCGGAGGGGCAGTGCACGGCATGGCTGGATAGGCCGTCAAGCGCGCTGAGCCTGATCATCCTTCTGGATCAATTCCCGCGTAATTCGTTTCGGGGTACGCCGCGCGTGTTCGCCACCGATACCATGGCGCGCGAGATGGCATCCATTGCGATCGAACGAGGGCATGACATGGCATTCGATCTCGATCTTCGTGGCTTTTTTTATATGCCCTTTATGCATTCCGAGGATCTCGCGGATCAGAACAAGTCGGTCGAACTTCAGCGTGAGCTTGCCTGGGATTGGCGGCGGCCTGCCTTGCGGCATCGGGACATTATCGCAGCCTTCGGGCGCTTCCCGCACCGCAACGCCATTCTCGGCAGGAAAACCACGGCCGAGGAGCAGCACTATCTGGAAAACGGCGGATTCTCGGGATGATGAACGGACCTGCGCCGGTGCAACGCGAATGGATTGAATCAAATGAATTTCAATGATCGCATTGACGCGGCTGGCTGCATCAGCCTGCTGGACCGGCAGGTTCAGGTCGATCTGGGGTTCATTCGGAAGAATGCCTATCTAAGGGAAGGCGATGCCCTGATCGTGGGGGGCTCGTTGATCGAGGGGATCGGTAATCCCAATTCGGATATCGACGTGTATGTGCTGTCCGATCGTCTGCGCACCGCGGGGGAACTCGACATCGACCGTCATTTTCGGGTTTTCTCACCAGAAAGAGAAATATTGACCGGGCATGACGCTGGCAAGGCAGCCTTTCTCATTCACACCGTGCTACCGGGATCCAAAGTAAAGGTTGATATAGAATATCGAACTTGGCAAGATATTTACGCAATAGCTAATAAATTGAATGATTTATTTCACTACGCCACATCGGCGTTAATTCTCTTGACCACGCCGTTCGATCGCAGAGATCTTGCATTGGTGCATCGGCTGCACAACTCGGTGATCGATTTCGGGCGAGAACAGATGGGTGATCTCCTGAAGATCGTTTCCCGTCCCAAATTTCAGTATCTCATGTTTCGATGGAAGGTCGCCGACTATTCCGTTCTGCTCGACATGCAGGGAGCATGGATGCGCAGAGAGTTCATCCGGTGCGCCGACCTCGCTCGTGAAAACATGGTCACCCAATTTCATGCTCACACGCATTTGTGCGGCAACACGAGTTACAACCGCAAATGGATTTTGCCCTACGCGCAGATGCATGGCGTGAACCCGGCGCTCTATGACCGCTATGTCGCGCTGCTGATGCAGGGGCCTGGATTGGTCGAAGGCGATCTTCGCCGATACATTCATGCCACGCTGGATTTTGTGGATGAGGTATTCGAAGCCAACAGCCGCCTACTGGCGCAGCAGCCGATCTTCCCTTCGGGACGGCGAGCGGTCGAGCTGATCGACGCCTATCGCTCGGATGCGGCCGGAGACTATTCCGAGGACGAACTTGCCTATTGTAAAAAGTCGTATGGCGAATCCGCGGCGCCTACCCGCGCCTGGTTCCCATAGCCTGCCGGCCGCCCCGCCCGGGGGCGCCAGTGCTCACCGCGAAAGTGCGGTTACGATGAATTCCACACCCTTCCTGACGCTGGCTTCCTTGCTTTCGTTCGTGATGGTCAGGACTGGCCAGTTGTGGCGTTTCGCATAGTCGAGAAACACGCCCCGCGTGTAGTGCTGCATGTGACTGAATGAATGCGGGCCAGGGTCACCCGCTAGCTGCATATCTTCTGTCCAGCCCGCGCGCCCATCTTGGGCCATCCGGCGCGCGATCGCCGCGTCGGGATCGCCATCCACAACGATCCCGACCTGCGGAGCAAGTACCCCGGAATAGATCGTTTCGCCCAGTTCCTCGAGCTTCGAGATCAGTGGCAGCAGTTCGGAATTGCCGTTCTTGATGGCCACGGTCTTGGCGAGATAAAGGTCCTTCACCAGGTGCTTCAGTCCGAAAGTTTCCTGGATCACCACCTTGCCGGTCTGGAGCTTGGGTACCACGTCCATATAGCGATGCATAAAATTGCCCGCGATTTCGGTGAGCGCGCCGGCCAGAAGGCCCCACGCGGCGTTGTCGGTGACAGGAAGATCGAGCACCTGATCGCGCAGGCTGTCATGCCGAAAAAACTCTTCCGCCGTTGGCGGAAATAGCTTGTGAATCTCTACGCCCGGGATTGTCGCCTGAGCGTACATGCAACGGAAGGCCGTATAGAGTACGTCGCCCATGCAGCCCCGTTCGAAGGCATTGGGATGATTCCGCGAGGCGGAGGACCAGCTCGCGATGACCGATTCGCAGCCGATGGCATCAAGGTGCTCGCGCAGCGCTGCAGCGATCGTGCTTTTGCCTACTCCGTCAATCCCAAGAAGGACCAGATCCCGTTTCATCAATGGTTCTTTCCCTTTGCCTGCATTGAGCTTGCTCGCCCGTGTCTGAAGTAACCTGCTGGCACGGGCAAGTAAAATTCAAAATCACGGCAAAATTTGTATAAATTGAAGTTTAAAAGGGGAGCATCGTAAATTGAGGGCGGACAAAATGCGTAAGGGCAATCTGCGCTTCTGAGAGCCTGATCCGAAACTAAGTTGAGTGGTATCAGCGGGTTAGCTTGACGCCCGCCCAAGTCATTGATTCAGGGGTTTTGCGAAAACTTCCGGAGATCAACGATGTGGACCGATACCACTCGGG
>JAFLDC010000489.1 GCA_017302775.1 Sphingomonadales bacterium | reverse complement strand
TCGTAAACGCTGCGGGAGTAGGCAACGGCCTTCTCGACGTTCGGCTGAGCCAGCGAAGCCTGAATGGACAGGGCTTCCTGAACGTCCTTGGCACCCATCATGGCCTTGGCGCCGGAGACGCTGTCTTCCAGGACGGAACGGGCGGTGTTGAGGTTGAGGGCGGCGATGCGCTCGGCGGAAGCCAGGGCGGTGTTGGCCAGGGACAGCAGGGAGTCGATGGTGGCCTTGTTGGCGGAAGCGAATTGTTCGGGCGTATTGATGATCATGATGGGTTCTCCTGAATTATGAATGGGTACAGCGGTTAAATCACTCAAAAAATGTTGCGCTGCAACATGAACGAATTATAGGAGTGAAAATCACCATGTCAACTATTTTTGCAAAAATTTTTTTGCTCCGCAAAAACCGCAAACCCCTGTTAAATCATACTTTTGTAATAGTTGTGTGCGCAGCGCAATATTTTTTGGGCATTGGCGATCGGTGTTCTGCCTGATGCGGATCGCAAGTCGATTGGGATGGAGATGTTGCGGGTGCGTTCGGGCAACGGGAATGGGTGAGAAAGCGCCGGGTCCGCAGGGGAATGGCTGGCGCGCGTTCGTGCGACTTTCAGGCGGTGTTCGGTGAAACGCCGGTCGGGTTATTGCTTGTTGTCGCCGATCGGGCCGGGGGAGGTCGGCGGAGTGGTCAGCCCTTCGGCGCCCTGGAGTTTGAGGCGGTCGCTTTTTGCTGCCGGCTGGGATTCCGCCGCCGAACCCTTGTTCTTCGGTTGCAGAATGGCACGAACGCGTGAGGGCGGGCCTTTGGGGTCGGTCGAGTCGCCGGCTGTTGCCAGGAATTTCTCGCCGATCGAGTCGTACCAGATGTAGTTGCCTTTGACCTGATCGTCGCCGCTTTTCACCCAGGCGCGGTGGAACAGTTCGGCGACTTCGTTGCGGGTGTTGTATTCGATGCGCTCGGCTTCGCCTTCGATGAACTCATCCTTGGCGTCGCGTTTCTGGCGGAAACGGGCGAGGCCGCCGGGGCCGCCAAAGGCGGTTCCTTTCTGGAAACCGTACTGGTCTTCGGTGATCACCACGCGGTCGGCCTGGATGACCATGGTGCCTTTGGTGAGCACGACGCTGCCCTCGAGAATCTGGATTTTCCGGGCATCGTCGACGGTCATTTTCTGCGCCTCGACCTGAATCGGCTTCTCCCGGTCGGCCTTTTCGGCCAGCGCGGCATGGGGGAGGAGAAGCAGGCTGAAGGCGAGGGTAAGGACACGTTTGCTCATGGTTGCTGCTTGGCCCTGAAGATGAGCCCGGTCACCTGCGAGCGCAGTGACAGGGTGGATTGATTGTTGTCAACATCCATCCCGACCCCTTTGAGCCAGGAGGCGCCTTCGGTGATTTCGGCGGGGCTGTCGGTGGTGGCTGTCCCGTCGTCGGGTTTGACGGTGAGGTCCGGTGTGCGGGCGACCATCTCCGGACGCTCGCTGCTGGCCGCCCGGGTGACGACGACGCCTCCCCAGAGATATACCGTTTCGCCCTTGGCGGTGACGCGGGCCTGTTGCCCTGAGAGTGTCATGTCCGGAGCGCCGGGGCGGTAATGAATCAGATGCGGTTGTTTGAGAAGGGAGCTGTCGTCGTCCGGATAATGCTCCATATAAGGTGCGCGCATTCGGTACTGCAGAATCCCCTGGTTGCTGATCCGCCGAACCATGAAGTTCTCGACGATGGTATCGGGGTCATGCCGCAACTTTCCATCCTGCTTGCCGAGCGGGACGTCGACCGCATGCTCCAGCCAGAAACTCAGCGCGGCCAGCAGGCCCAGCAGAATCAGCGCGAAGGTTTGGCTGGGCCAGCTTCTCATAGCGAATCGATATAGGCCGAAACGATAGTGTCGAATTTGCCCTGCGCATTGAGAATGAATTCGATGGCCTCGCGAACGGCGCCCTGGCCGCCGCTGGCTTCGGTCACCAGGTGGGCGCGGGCCTTGATTGCCGGGCGCGCGTTGGCCGGGGCGATGGCCATGCCACAGCGGACCATCGGTGCCAGATCGATCAGATCGTCACCCATGAAAGCCGCTGCCGGCCAGCCGAGATGCTGCTTCTCGATCAGCGAGTGCAGCAGTGAAAGCTTGTCGGTGACGCCCTGAAAAACGTGGGTGATGCCAAGATCGGCTGCCCGGGCGGCCACTACCTGCGAGGTGCGGCCGGTGATGATTGCCAGTTCGATCCCGGCTTGCTGGGCCAGGCGAATCCCGAGGCCGTCCTGGACGTTGAAGGTCTTGGCTTCGACACCGTCGCCGGTGTACAGCAAGCCGCCGTCGGTCATGACGCCGTCGACGTCGAAAGCAATGAGTTTGATACGGGCAGCGCGGGTCTTGGCATCCATCAGATCACCTTGGCCTTGAACAGATCATGCATATTGAGGGCACCAACCAAGCGGCCTTCCGCATCGGCAACGAGCAGAGCGTTGATTCGGTGGCGTTCCATCATCTCCACCGCTTCGACCGCCAGGCGTTCGGGAGCGATGGTGGGGATTGTCGGCATGGGGGCTTTCCTTGGCGTGATGGCCCCATGATGGGGGATGTGCAGAATTTTGTGTAAACGGCCAATCCACCGCAGGCGAGAGCCTGCTTGTCCATAAGCACAATGACACCCAAGAAGCACGAAGTACCCCAAGAACTGCTGGCCAGCCTGCTGGCCGACTACAAGAAGCCTGAAGACC
>JAFLDC010000488.1 GCA_017302775.1 Sphingomonadales bacterium | reverse complement strand
GGCGCGAAAGCTCGAACTGGCGGCCGAATTGCGGTTCGGCTGCTTCGGTGGAAGGTTCTCCATCCACGCCTTCCAGCAACAGGCGCGATACCGCCAGTTGCAACTCGTCGCGATCGATCGGCTTGGAAAGATAGGCATCGGCACCGGCGCGCAGCGCGTCCAGACGCCGGACATCGTCGTCGTAGCCGGATATGGCGATCACTGCGGTACTACGCGGATGCTGGCCGGATTGACGGAACAGGCGGATGAAATGATTGCCCGATTGCCCCATCCCCAGCACGATATCGACCAGCAGCAGATCGAAGCGCCCGGCGGCAACGGCCGAAAGCGCCTCCTGCGAGGAGGTCTTGCGTTCGACGCTCAACCCGAGTTCGGACAATACCTGCTCGAGATACAGGCCGATCACCACATCGTCGTCAAGAATCAGCGCCCGGCAACCGTCGAAGCGGCGGTCGTCGCGGCCCGCCAGCGCAGCGAGATAGGGGCGCAAGGCGCCGAGATCGCTTTTGCAGAAGACCTCGGTCACCCCCTTGGCCAGCGCCAGCGCGCCACCGGCCAATTCGGCGTCGGCGGTCAGCAGCAGGATCGGCAAGGAGCGGTAAGCTCCCTCGCCACGGAATCGTTGCAGCACCCCCTCGTAGCTGCCGGAAGGCAGCGTCGCCGCGGTGATCACCGCGTCGACCGAATCGAGATCGGCGGGAAGATCGGAAAGATCCCCGCAGCAGCACACTTCCCAACCGCCCTCGCGCAGCAGCTGTGTCAGCAGCCCCCGCAGCGACGACGATGGCTCGATGCACAGAATTCTTCGCATCCACCGCCCTCCGCTCGCAACCGCCCCGGCGGGCGGTCATCCGCGAATTATGCGAGAAGACCCGGCGGCCCCCAAACAATTCCGCCGGGCATCCCCCGGAATGCCGGAATTTTAGGTGTTTTCGACAACAATATTGGGGAAGCGCGAACTCATGTCCTTGGCTTTTTCCGCCACCTTGACCGCGATGCGGCGGGCAATGGCGCGGTAAATCTCCGCAGCGCGCGATTCCGGCGCCCCGACCACGGTCGGCTTGCCGCTGTCGGCCATTTCGCGGATCGCTAGTTCGAGCGGCAGGCTGCCGAGTAATTCCATACCGTAGTCGGCACACATCTTCTCGCCGCCGCCGGAGCCGAAAATGTGCTCTTCATGCCCGCAACTGGAGCAGATGTGAATACTCATGTTCTCGACAATACCGAGGATCGGGATACCCACCTTTTCGAACATTTTCAGGCCCTTGCGCGCATCGATCAGGGCAATGTCCTGCGGCGTGGTGACGATCACCGCACCGGTCACCGGCACCTTCTGCGACAGCGACAATTGCGTGTCGCCGGTGCCGGGGGGCAAGTCGACGATCAGATAATCCAGATTTTCCCAGTGCGTCTGGTTGAGCAGCTGATCGAGCGCCTGCACCACCATCGGGCCGCGCCAGACCATCGGCGTTTCGACATCGACCAGAAAACCGACCGACATCACCTGGAGCCCATGCGCCAGCAGCGGTTCCATGCTCTGCCCGTCGACCGATACCGGCTGGCCGTCGGGGATGCCCAGCATCTGCGGCTGCGACGGGCCATAAATATCGGCATCAAGAATGCCGACCGAGGCGCCTTCCTGGGATAGCGCCAGCGCCAGGTTGGCCGCCGTGGTGCTCTTGCCGACCCCGCCCTTGCCAGAGGCCACGGCAATGATGTTCTTGACTCCCGGCATCAGCTTGACCCCGCGCTGAACCGCATGCGCGACGATCTTGCAATACACGTTGGCCACCACCCGCTCCACGCCGGGCAAGGCTTTGACGGCCGCTTCAACGGCCGCCCGGATCGGTTCGACCTGGGATTTGGCCGGGTATCCGAGTTCGATATCGAAACTCACCGCGCCGCCTTCAACCTTGAGATTACGCAGCGCCTTGGACGAAACGTAGTCCTTGCGGGTATTGGGATCGATCAGATCCTTGAGCGCGGCCTGAACGGCCTCGACGGTGACAGCCATAGATTCCTCCGGAAAAGCGGCCCGGCGCAGCAGCGCGCCAATGGTTGACATAATTGCTACAGTATAGCGCGAAAGCGGGAAGCCGCGGCGCCCGGAGATGGCGCTGGCCGCCTGCCCGCGCCGATAGTGGCGCTCGGCAAAAAAACCGCCTAAAGTAAGCGGCAAAGACGGCAATATTGGCGAATCACCAATGCTCAACTGGATTTCTTCCCGCCTGAAATCGGGCGATTCGACTTCGACCCATCCGCTGGCCAGCGACGACGGGATCTCCGCATGGTTGGCGGACATCCCCACCATCCGCCCACAAATTGCTTTGCAAGCGCTGGAAGAATGGCTGCACGACCCCGAACAGATCGCCCGTGATCTTTCCCCGGCGCAAATGGCGCGAGCCATCGGTCGCCTCGACGAGTTCGCCCAGCCGCTGTTGCAGCAATGCTGGCAGGAGGTCCGCGAAGAGGCGCGTAAGGAACGACGGGGGTTGCTACCCCTGCGCCCGCTGGAGAGCTACTACCAGCACATCTTCACCACCAACCTGCTGCTGGTGCAGCGCCTCGCCCTCGACCCGGCGCAAGGACAGGACAAGAAGCAGCTCGCGCTGTTCGCCAGCCGCACCATGCATGCCTGGGTGCAGCAAAAGAAGCTGGCCCGCCTCGGGTATCGGGCACCGGTCGAACACTGGTGGTCGCAAGCGCAT
>JAFLDC010000487.1 GCA_017302775.1 Sphingomonadales bacterium | reverse complement strand
GGGCGCCCGCTTGCGCGCAGCGTCTCCACAGCACGGCGGCCCTGTTCCTCGCGGCTCAGGCCATCTTCGATTTCAACAAGCCACGGCTCAAGCCCGGCCGCAGTCATGGCGGCCGCATACCCTTCGTAGCGTTCCTTGAACTGGCGCTGCAGCGATGCGACCGAACCGATACAGGCAATCTGACGGCAGCCACGCTCGATCAGGTGCGCAGTAGCCATCCTCGCGCCCTCATGATTGTCGCTGCGGATCCATTCAAGATCGTCGTATGGCGACCCCCAGCAGACCCAATGCATGCCCGACTGGCCCAGTTCGCGATAGTAATCCCAGGCCGCCTCGTTCTGGGTGGTGCCGATCACGATCAGGCCATCGGCCTTGCGCTGTTCCTCATATCGGCCCGAAAGGTTATTGGGTCCGTCCTGGAAACTGACCAGCGTCTCAAAGCCGCGTGCCGATGCTGCCGCGCAGATCGTGCCAAGCAGAGCATAAGTGAACGGGTTGAGGTCCTTGCGGTCTTCATCCGGGCGACAGATCACAACCACGGCCAAGGTCCCGGTCTTGCCGGTGCGCAGGCGGGCAGCATTGTTGTCAACGAAATAGTTGAGCCGCCGCGCCGCTTCGGCAACCCGCAAGCGCGTGGCTTCGCTGACTACCGGATCGCCGGCCAGCGCGCGGCTGACGGTCGACTGGCTGACCCCGGCTTCGGCGGCTACATCAAACGAAGTGACGCGAAATGACCGGGGCTTTTGCTTGTCGATGGATTCTCCCATCCGGTAGTCCTAGTGCGAATAGGGCGCTGTGGAAAGGCGCACGCCGCAATTGGTCACATTGCCGAGATGCCGCCGTCCAGCTTCAATTCGGCTCCGGTCATAAAGCGGCTCTCGTCGCTGGCGAGGTACAGCACGCCATGGGCGATGTCATCGGGTGCGCCAACCCGCTTGAGCGGGATCTGCCGCGCCAGCTTGTCCATGATGACGTCCTTGGGTTTGCCCGTGCTCGTCACCATCCCATCCAGGATGGGGGTGTCGATGAAGGTGGGGTGCACCGAATTGCTGCGAATGTCCCAACCCATCTTGGCGCAGTACAATGCTACTGACTTTGACAGCATCCACACCGCTGCCTTGCTGGCATTGTAGCCCGGCATGGTGTCGCTGGCGATCAGTCCGGCGATAGACGAGATATTGATGATCGAGCCCGGCTGATTGTCCTTCATCAGGGGGATCGCTTTCTGGCAACCCAGAAAGACCGAATCGACGTTGACGGCGAAGCCCTTGTGCCATTCGGCCAGGGTACAGGTCTCGATGTTGCCGCGCACCCCGATCCCGGCGTTGTTGACCAGTACCGACAGTCCGCCAAGGCGCGCCTGGGCAACCTCCATCGCGGCGATCCAGTCGGCTTCCTGGGTGACATCAAGCTTGACCGCGAAGGCGGTTCCTTCGCCCAACTCGGCGTTGATCAATGCTGCCTGCTCGGCCGCTCCTTCTGCGTTGATGTCGGCGAGCAGCACCTTCGCACCTTCACGGGCCAGCATGAACGCCTGTGCTGCCCCCAGACCTTGTGCCGCACCGGTGACCAGCGCTTTCTTGCCTTGAACCCGTCCTGCCATTGTTACCGTCCTCCCACTATGTCTGGCGCGAGCAGCATCAGCACCCGCACGTCAATTCCAAGCCCTCGTCCCCGCGCAGCGGCGATGAACGCGCCGATCTCGCCCAGCGGCACACGGTGCACAGTTATGTTCTCGCCCTCAACCCCGCCGCCTGGCCCGATACGGGTCAGATCATGCGCACGCACCAGCGTGAAGCTCTCACTGACCATCCCGGGGGAAGAGTAGAACTCGCCGATGACCTCAAGCCGCCCCGCTGTGTAGCCCGTTTCCTCCTCAAGCTCACGGCCGGCGGCGGCAGCGGCTTCCTCGTCCGGTGTATCGTCATCGTCGCCAATCAGGCCGGCCGGCAGTTCGAGACACGCCTTGCCCAAGGGGACGCGGAACTGTTCAACCAGCAGAACGTGGTTGTCGGAATCGATCGCCAGAATCACGGCGGCGCGAATGCCGCGTGACCGGGCGACGTATTCCCACTTGCCGCGAACCTTGGCGGTAATGAATTTACCGGCCCATACGACCTGTTCCTGCGCTTCGTCCATGCCAGGTCGCTACACCAGCGGATGGGGCAGGGTCTATAGTTCGATCAGCCGATCGGGCAGTTCGTTCTGATCGTCGGCTGACCGCGGAAAATGTTGCGCGAGAACGGTACCGACCTGTTCAACCGCCGCCACCATTCCGGCGCATGGTTGACCGGCGCGTATGTTGGTGATGAGCACCGCCATGGCTGCGCCCCAAACCTCTGGCTCGACCTTGGCGGCGATGGCAGCGTCCGCCACGATCTCCGCACGGTGTTCGGCCAGGCTGAGGTAGATCAGGATGCCGGTCCGCCCATGAGTGCGGCGCTCCGCCCCGACCTTGAAATAGCGCACGGCGCGGTCACGAACCCTGGCGTGTTTCAACGGCGCTGGGACCAACGCAAGGCGCAGCGGCCGCCACAACTGCAGCAGCCACATCGCCAGGAACTTCAGCGTCGCAGCCACCAGTGCAAGCGCGAAGACGTGCTGCGGCGTCCATTCGCTGGCCCAGTTGCCCATCACCCAGTCGACTCTGGCCAGATAGAAGTCAGGAAACAGGGCCAGCACCGCCAGGGCCGCGAAGGCGACCAGAGCCGAC
>JAFLDC010000486.1 GCA_017302775.1 Sphingomonadales bacterium | reverse complement strand
CTTCAACCCGCGCACGACGCAGAAATCGCGCGGAGTGGTGCGGCCCTCACCGGATCTGGCCTATTCGACCTGCGCATTCGACCTGTCGGCGGGCCCTGTTGCCGTCGAAGCCCTGCCGAGCCCTGCAGGTGGTTATGTCTCGCTGTCGGTCTTCGCGGCCAATACCGACAACATTGCCGTGTTTGATACAGACCAGTCACCAGATGGGATCCGGTTCATTCTGGCTCGTGACGGACAGGCAACTCCGCCTGGCGCGAGGGTTGTGATATCTCCGTCTGACAAGGGCATCGTGCTGGATCGACGGCTTGCTCCCAATGCTGAGCTATTCGCCGCAGCGGATCAGGCCCGGCGTGCTGACAAGTGCGAAGTGCTGAAGCAGCCCTAGGGTCAGGCCCTAGGCCGCTTCGGTAAGACGCGCCAATTGTTCGGCGTTTAGCGCAAGCGAAGCCGCACCGCACAATTCTTGTACCTGGGCCACAGACGTAGCGCTTGCAATCGGCGCGCCGATCCCTGGCTGAACGCGCAGCCAGGCAAGCGCTACCTGCGCATGTGTGGCACCCGTTTCGCGGACGATCTCGTCCATTACGCGCAGCATCGGCTGGCCGGTCTCGATCAGGGCCGTCATCCGCTGGCCGCGGACCGATTTGCCCAGATCCGCCGCCGTCCGGTACTTGCCGGTGAGGAAACCCGAAGCGAGCCCGAAGAACGGCAGCATGGGGATGGCGCGATCCTGGCACAGGGCCTGCAATTGCGCATCATACGCCTGCCGGGCGATCAGATTATATTCATTCTGAAGCACGCTGAAGGGCGTCGCATTCTGCGCCGCGGCTGCGTCAAGCGCGGCTGACAGACGCTGCGCACTAAAGTTCGACGCGCCGAGCGAGCGGACTTTTCCGGTCCTGGCCGCGCCGTCAAAGGCGCTGACGATGTCGGCCACCGCCAGCTCTTCATAGTCACGATGCGCATAGTAGAGATCGACGTAATCGGTCTGCATCCGATCCAGCGACGCATCAAGCGAAGCCAATACCCGGGCCGGTTCGTACAATTCGTGTCCGCCCAGCATTCCGGTCTTGGTATGCAGCCGCATTTCGGCGCGTCTGCCGCTGGCAGCGAACCACTTGCCGAGCATCGTTTCACTTTCGCCGCCCTTGTGCCCCGGCACCCAGGCAGAATAGACATCGGCCGTGTCGATCATGCGCCCGCCGGCTTCGTAGAACGCGTCAAGTACAGCAAAGCTGGCGTCCTCGTCCGCCGTCATGCCGAAAACATTGCCGCCCAGAACAAGCGGAATTCCAGCGAGAGCAGGGTGAGTCATCCGAACTTCTCCTTGAGCGCGAGCAGGGCAATCGCAGCCTTCGCTGCTTCACCACCTTTGTCTTTTTGCCTTGGATCAGCGCGGACCAGCGCCTGTTCCTCATTTTCGACAGTCAGGATACCGTTCCCGATCGCGATGCCATCCATGGTCAAGGCCATGATGCCCCGGGCACTTTCCCCGGCGACGATCTCGAAGTGATAGGTTTCCCCGCGGATGACCACCCCGATCGCGACAAAGCCATCATACAACTGGGCCTGGTCCGCCAAGGCGATGGCCCCCGGAATCTCCAGGGCGCCCGGCACCGTCAGCACCTCAACCTGATGCCCGGTTTGTTGCAGGGCAGCACGGGCGCCGGCGACCAGCATATCATTAAGATGGTCGTAAAATCGCGCTTCGACGATCAGAAAACGGGCCATGTCTGTTCCTTCAGGTTTGTGCGGTCGTCAATACGATGATAGCAGCGCCGATGGTTACCAGCACTCCGCCGATGATCCGACGTTGATCCAGTTCTTCCTTGAGCAGCTTCGCGCCCAAGGCAAGCCCGATGATAACGCTGCCTTCGCGAATGGCGGCGACCGCCCCCACCGGCGCAAGCCGGAAGGCCACCAGCGCCGGAACGAAAGCCATGAGGGCCATGACCCCGGCCAAAATGCCGGTCCGCATTTCCGGGATCAGGCTTGTGACCGCGCGGCCACGATCACGCAGTAACAGAACCAGCGGCATGCCCAGTCCATCAATCACGAAGAACCACACCAGAAAAGTCAGCATATCGGGTGAGGCACGCATGCCTTTCGCATCGATCAGCGTGTAGCAGCAGGTCAGCAGGCCGGTGAAGGCGGCAAGCAAAAGTCCAGGCCGGGTGATGCCGCTGCCGCGTGACAGCGACAGCAGACCAGCCGATACCAATGCCACGCCGGCGAAAGCCGCTGGCCGCAGCTGATCCCCCAGCCACAATGCGGCCAGTGCTGCCGTTATCAGCGGCGTTACCCCCCGCGCGATCGGGAAGGCCAGGGTGAAGTCGCTAACCCGGTAAGACCAGGTCAGAATGTATTGATACAGCAGATGCACACCGCCTGCAGCAATCAGCCATGGCCACAGGTTCGCAGGCGGGAGCCCCACCCACAGCGCGAGCGGCAAGGCCACTGCAAGCTCGGTCAGCCGCACCCAGGCCTGCACCGCCAGCTTGTCATTTCCTGCCTTGAGCAGGGCATGGGCCAGCGAAGTGGTCAATGCTGAAAAGCAAGCCAGCAGTAACCCCGCGCTGATCGGACTCACCGGTCAGGCCGCGTCAGCTGGAATGGCCCGCTCACCGACAATGTTCAGGCCGTAGCCTTCAATCGCAACGACATTCCGGTGCGAATTGGAGAGCAGGATCATGTCCTGCACACCAAGATCGGAC
>JAFLDC010000485.1 GCA_017302775.1 Sphingomonadales bacterium | reverse complement strand
CGTAACCGAACTGCCGGCCACCCGCACCGCGATCAAGCAGACCGTCGGCGCCGTGCGCGATGTGCCGGTCAGCGATGATATCCTCAAGCGCGCCCGTGAACCCATGCTGGAAGGTTTCGACAACCTGCTCAAGACCAATTCCGGCTGGTTGAGCTTTGTTGACCGGGCGCAGACCGAACCCGAAGATATTGAGCGTTTTCAGAAGTCGCGCGCCTTGGTGGAAGCCATCACACCCGCCGATATCCAGTCGGCAGCGCGCAAATATCTGACGCCTGATGGCGCGGTCGAAGTGAACGTCCTGCCCGAAGGTGTCGACGATCCCCTCGCACCGCCGCAGCTCAAGCCTTGAGCTGACTGCGAGACAAAAAGGCGGGGCGGCGTGCGTGGCACACCGCCCCAGTCAGGGAGGATGATTTACCGGGCCTCCGTCAGAACGACAGGGTGGCTTCGATGCCCATCGTCCGCGGCGCGTTGAAGTTGGCATAGTCACCAACCACAGTGCGATAGTTTCCATCGATCGGCACCCGGTTCGCGTTGGAACGGCGATAGATGTGCTGTTCGTTGAACAGGTTGCGCGCCCATACCGCGACGGTCAATTTCTGGCCGTTATCGGTCATCGGAATGTCCGCAAGCGCCAACCGCGCGTTGACCAGGAAGCTGCTGTCAACCAGCACCGGCTCATTGTCGAAACTGTAGTGCCGATCCGAATAGTTCGCATCGACGTGGAGCTTCAAGGCCATGTCGCTGGTGCTGCTGAGCGGCATGGTCCAATCGACATTGCCCGAAAAGGCATGCGGCGGAGTGTAGACCAGGAACAACGGCTGTAGCGGATTGCCGGTAACCAGTGGGTTCGGGGTCGGCGGCACCTTCCAATAGGTGTAGGCGTAGGATACCCCGAAAGTGAAGTTCTCCGTCGGGCGCACGGTCAGGTCTGCCTCAATCCCGCGGATCTTGGTAACACCGCTGGCATTGACCGTTTCCAGGGTGTGGCGGATCGTACCGTTCGGCTGCACCAGATAGAAATCGAAGTCGAACTGGCTATCGAACCGATCCATCACATAGCCAACCAGATTGAGCCGGACCTTGCGATCAAGAAACTCGGTCTTGGCCCCGATTTCATAGGCTTTGACGCTTTCCGGGCCGAACGTGGCAAAGTTGATCGACCGCGAACTCGCCCCCCCTGCGCGGTATCCGGTGGAATACTTGGCATAGAGATTTATGTCATCGGTGGGTTGCCAGGCCAGAATGATCAGCGGGTCGAAGCGGTCATACTTGAAAGAAAACGGGAATGCGCTGGCGGCATTGTTGACCTTGTAGAGGTCGCCGCTCTTCTTATCGTGCGTGTACCGCCCGCCAACCGTCAGCTTGATGGCATCGGTGGCGTTCCAGGTCATCTGGCCGAATGCCGCATAGCTCTTCGAATAGGCATAGCTGGCGCGCGAGATGGACAGCGCCGAGCGCTGCCAGGTCATCGCATCGCGAATAATGTATCCGGTCCCGGTTGAATTCCACTGATTGGTATTGGGGGTCGCGGCGATCTCTTCCGCCCGTTCGTTGAAGTAGTAGAGCCCGGCGACGTAGTCGACCCGCCCGATGGTGCCGACCGCCTGCAGCTCTTGGCTGAACTGGCGAGCGTTCAGGAACGAGATCGAATACCTGCTGAACGACTGGCTTGGCAGGAACGAAGGGCTGCGGTGCGCGCCGCCGGAATTGTCCCACTGTTCAGAATCAACCGTCCGCCAGGCAGTGATCGAGCGCAGCTGAACACCATCCGCCACGTCCCAGCGCAGGTTGCTGGAAAAGCCTTTGGTCTTGCCCAGACTGATTTGCTGGGGAACGCCGATATCCGCCACTTCCATGCGATCGCCGGTGACCACCACCATCGACGGCAGCGGTGCGATCATCCCAGCCGGAAGCTGATTGCCGTTGGCCTGAATCTGCGCCAGCGTGGCGACAGGGTAGCCATCGGGGTTGAAGTTGATCAGCTGGCTGTAGATCGGCGTATTTTCATCACGGCTGATATCAAACGCGAAATCCGCAGTGAAGCTGTCGCTCGGTTGCCAGCGGCTGGCAATCCGGCCGCCATAGCGGTGATACTGGTTCCACCCGGTCTGCCCTTCCAGCGGGTTTTTCACAGTGGGATCCTGATGGCTGATTACGCCATCGACCTTGAACGAGAATCCGGCGATTTCCGGAAGGTTGAGGTGCAAGGCAGCGTTGTAGCTGCCGAAGTTGCCGACCCCAGCCGACATGCGCCCTCCAAATTCTCCGGTCGGGGCCTTGCTCACCAGGTTGACCGCACCGCCTTCGGTGTTGCGGCCAAACAGGGTTCCTTGCGGACCTTTCAGCACTTCGATCCGTTCAACCTCGAACAGGCTTGCGTTGAGGCCGTGCTGCCGGGCCAGATAGATGCCATCGATATAGACGCCGACACCGGGCTCGCGGGCGGGCTGGTTGGCATCGCCCGGAACAATCCCGCGGATCCCCACGGTCAGCGCGGTCTGACGCGATTCATAGGTGGCCACCCGCAGCGACGGGATCGATCCGTCGCCAAGATCCAGCAGGCTTTGCACGTGGCGCTTCTTGATATCCTCGTCGCCCATGACGGCTATCGCGATCGGAGTCTCTTGCAGTTTGGTCTCGCGCTTGGTGGCAGTGACCACGATTTCGACCAGGCCGGAATCGCTTTCCGCTGCGGTAGCATCGGCTTCGGCGAC
>JAFLDC010000484.1:926-2726 GCA_017302775.1 Sphingomonadales bacterium | reverse complement strand
GTCGTCGATTGCGCGTTCTGTTCTAAATTTTTCAGGATCGACGCGTGAAAGTTCGGCTCATCGACAAAAATGCACACTTGGCCGATCAGTGTCGCCGTGGTACAAGGTCTTCAGGATCGGATGGCGGATGTCCATCGCAAGTCCGGGAGCAACCAGGCCTGTGAGTGGATTGATGCGTATTGCCGGTGCCGCGCTTGCGGTGTTGTTGACCTGCTCGGTCCCGGCGTCGGGCACGGGATCGTCGCTGACGATGCTGGATCAGCTTGAGCCCGGGCGGTGGGAGATCCGGGAGCGCAGTACCAGCGTTGCCCCAGTGCGAGTTTGCGTGGCTCACGGGCAGAAGCTGATTCAGCTACGCCACCCGGATATGGCTTGTGAACGCTATGTCGTTCAGGACACCGCTACCGAAGTGGTCGTGCAGTATACCTGCAAGGGGCGTGGTTACGGGCGGACCCAGATCCGCAAGGAAACCAATCGGCTGGTGCAGATCGATACGCGCGGTATTGCTGGCGGGTTGCCGTTTGAGCTTGTTGGCGAAGCGCGCCGGATTGGCGAATGTAACTGATTGCAACGGTTGCCACGCGATAACGCAGCGGCTAGCCGGGCGTGATGCAACAGCTTTCGCAAGGAAATGGCCGCACGGCAGTGGTTCTGCTTTCAGGCGGCCTCGATTCCATGGTTTGCGCCGGGTTGGCGCGCGAGGCGGGCTATGCGATCTGTGCGCTCACCATTGATTACAACCAACGGCACCGCCGCGAACTTGATGCGGCTCGGACCATTGCGGCGGAGCTGGCGGCGGAGCGGCACATCGTTCTTCCGCTCGATCTGCGGCAATTCGGCGGCTCGGCCCTGACCGACGATATTGCTGTTCCCAAAGACGGACTGGGAGATGATATTCCGGTCACTTATGTGCCGGCCAGAAACCTGCTGTTCCTGTCCCTGACCCTTGCTTGGGCTGAGGCATTGGGTGCCCGGGATGTTGTGATCGGGGTCAATGCGCTCGATTTTTCAGGGTACCCGGATTGCCGTCCAGAATTTATCGCAGCTTTTGCCGATCTTGCGCGACTGGCGACCAAGGCAGGTGTGGAAGGTGGGGATTTTCGCGTTCATGCTCCCCTGCAATTCATGTCCAAGGGGGAGATCGCCCGGGAATGTATCCGGCTGGGGCTTGATCCGGCGATGAGTTGGTCGTGCTATGATCCACAGCCCGATGGAGCGGCTTGCGGACAATGTGATTCCTGCCGCTTGCGCCAAGAAGGCTTTGCGAAAGCGGGGTTTGCCGATACGACGCGCTACGCGTGACTGAATTGAGGGAGATTACCGGGTGATCGAGAAAAGCGGCAGCACGTCGGCCGAACCCAAGGCCAGCGGTTACAGCTGGTACGTGCTTGCTGTTTTGGTGGTGGTCTACATCCTAAACTTCATCGATCGCCAAATCCTCAGCATCCTGGCCGAAGATATCAAACGCGACCTCAAGCTCAGCGATGCTGACCTGGGCTTTCTGTTCGGGGCGGCGTTCGCCGTGTTCTATGCCTTGTTTGGCGTGCCGCTGGGCCGATTGGCGGATAACTGGAATCGCAAGAAACTACTCTCGCTGGGCTTGGCACTGTGGTCAACTATGACGGCTTTGTCCGGTTTTGCTCAAAATCAGCTCACGCTTTCACTGGCCCGGATGGGGGTGGGTGTCGGCGAAGCTACCGCAAGCCCGACGGCCTATTCACTGATATCCGACTATTTCCCCAAGCGGCAGCGGGCGACGGCGCTGGCGATTTACTCGTCGGGGCTTTACATCGGCGGGGG
>JAFLDC010000484.1:0-916 GCA_017302775.1 Sphingomonadales bacterium | reverse complement strand
TTATGACGCTGCGGGCAATGTGATCAGCGTCAACCCGACCAGTTCGGGGGCGGAAACCATCAGCTTTTTCACGTCCAGCCCCGGCACCTATTACCTGAACGTTCTGAACGCGGCCTATCCGCAGGGGGGCCCGCTTGGCTTGGTCGGCTGGCAAGCAGCATTCCTGGCAGTCGGCATCCCGGGGGTGCTACTCGCCCTGTGGGTAGCCACGCTGCGTGAGCCGCTGCGTGGGGCCATGGACGGAATATCCAGCCCCGGGTCGAAAAGCCCCTTTGCCGACTTCTTCTTTGACCTGTCGACCATCGTGCCGCCGTTTACCGCATATGGTGCCTGGAGGCGCGGTGGGCGGGCGTTGATCATCAATCTGGTCGCCGCGGCGGTGGTGGCGGCGTTCGTATGGATGATGATTGGGCTGACCGGCAATAAGCCGCAATGGCTGGCGGTTGGAATTGGATATTATGCCGTGTTTTCATGGGCATGTGCCTTGAAGGCTCGCGACCCTGCGACCTGGCGTCTGATCTGGGGCACGCCTGCCTTCATTGCCACGACACTGGGTTATAGCCTGGTTTCTCTGGTGGCTTGGGCGCTCGGCGCCTGGTCAGCTCCTTATGCCGAACGTGTTCTGCAATTACCGAAACAGGAACTGGCTTTTATACTGGGCGCGAACGGAGCGGTTTCCGGTTTTATAGGGGTGATCATTGGTGGTCGGCTTGCAGACGCCCTGCGGTCCAAGATTCCTGCCGGGCGTATTCTGGTTATCATCTTTGGAGTCATCGCCCCCATTGTTCCACTGTGGGTTGGCTATTCCACCGAAAGCGCGACTCTGTTCTACGCTATGAACTTCCTGGCAGGCATGTTCGGCGCCGCCGCGCTGGGAGCGGCTGCCGCTACGACACAGGCCTTGGTTCTGCCACGG
>JAFLDC010000483.1 GCA_017302775.1 Sphingomonadales bacterium | reverse complement strand
CGCGAAACGATCATCACCGTCGTCGCGCCGCCATCAGGTTTTACGGTAATCATGCCCATTTCACCGTCACGCGTTGCGGTTACCGTGCGGATTTCGCCTGCCGCGGTTTCACGCGATGCGCCAAATCCGGCATCCTCCATTGCACCGGTGTAGTAATCGAACACCGCTTCCACCGGTTCTGCGCTGGTCAGGATGGCGGCGGCATTCGTCTGCCCGGCTCCTGCCGCGCCATTGTTGTTCGATTTGACCGTGGCCCCCGGCATCAGCGGCACACCCATCGGCAGATTGGCGGCCATATCGCCGGCCGCCACGGCTCCGGTCTTGTTTTCGCCCGTGCCAGAGCCGCAGGCGGTGAGGGCAAGTAGCAGGCAAAAGAGCAGCGGTTGTTTGCGCATTGGGGGCGATCCGATTGTTATTGCGGGAGCCCCTATGGCAGATCAACGGCAACAGGCAAGCCCATCCCCGGAAGTCGGCAGCAGAGCGTCAGGACACCGCAACACAGCTGAAAACTATCCCGCCAGCGGTCCTCCCTCCCGCCGCGGCGACAGCGACCTTCATATCTTCATCTGGCTACCCAGTTCGACGACCCGGTTGGAGGGAAGCCGATAGTAATCCATCGCCGATTCCGATGCTTTGAGCATCCAGGCGAACAGCTTTTCCCGCCATAGCGCCATGCCGGCGACTTCTTTGGAGGGAATCAGCTTTTGCCGACCGAGGAAATAGCTGGTTTTCATCGGATCAAGGATGATCCCGTGCCGGGCGATCGGCAGAAGATCGCGCGGGATGTCGATCTCCTCGGTGAAGCCATAGCGCATGATCACCCGGTGAAAGCCATGACCGATATCGTCGATCTTCAGCCGGTTGATTGCGTCGACACGTGGAAATTCGGCCACCTCGACCGTCAGCAGCACGACATGCTCATGCAGCACCTGATTATGCTTCAGGTTATGCAGCAGCGCCGCCGGCACGCCGTCCTTTGCCGCTGACAGGAACACCGAAGTACCCTTGACCCTGTGCACCGAAGTGGCGGTCGACATGACGAAAACGTCAAGCGGCACCGCATCGCTCTGCAACTGGATGCGCAGCACGCTGCGGCCCTTGGCCCAGGTCGTCAGAACGGTGAAGATCGCGCCGGCGACCAGCAGCGGGACCCAGCCGCCATCGGCGATCTTGGCGATATTCGACAGGAAGAAGGCCATGTCGACCACCAAAAACAGCGCGATCGTTGCCGCCGCCGCCAGGCGATTCCAGCGCCAGACCTTGAACAGCAGGAAAGCCAGCATGGCGGTAGTGATCAGCATCGTGCCTACTACCGAGATGCCATATGCCGACGCCAGCTTCGTCGACTCGCGAAAGCCCAGCACCAGCACCAGCACCATGATCAGCAGCGCCCAGTTGATCCCGGGCATGTAGATCTGTCCGGCTGCTTTCGCGCTGGTATGCTGGATCTTGAAGCGGGGCAGGTAACCGAGCTGGATTGCCTGATGCGTGACTGAGAATGCCCCGGTGATCACCGCCTGGCTGGCGATAATCGTAGCGCAGGTGGCCAGGCCGATCAGCGGAAGGCGAGCCCAGTCCGGCGCCATAAGGTAGAACGGGTTTTCCACCGCCGCCGGATTTGCGAGCAGCAAGGCGCCTTGCCCCATGTAGTTCAGCATCAGGCAGGGGAAGACCAGGATCAGCCAGCTCATCCCGATCGCCTTGCGGCCGAAGTGGCCCATGTCGGCGTAAAGCGTTTCCGCCCCGGTTACCGCCAGAAAGACCGAACCCAGGGCCAGGAACGCCAGACGCGGATCGTAGGCAAAGAACCCGACCGCCCACATTGGATTGAAAATTGCCAGGATCTCGGGATGAGCGATGATGTTGACGACGCCGAGCGTGGCAAGCACGGCAAAGTACGCGAGTACGATCGGGCCGAACAGCGCCCCGACCCGTGCAGTGCCCCGCGACTGAATGAAAAACAGGCCGAGCAGGATCAGCACCGCGATCGGCACCACCAGCGGCTCCAGCCGCGCCTCGACGATGGTCAGGCCTTCGACCGCGGACAAGACCGAGATTGCCGGGGTCAACATGGCATCGCCATAGAACAGCGCCGCTGCCAGCACACCCAGCACCGTCAGCATGGCCTTGCGCTTTTCGTCGAGATGACTGGAGATGAGCGAGAGCAAGGCAAACGAGCCGCCTTCGCCCCGGTTGTCAGCGCGCATCGCAACCAGAACATATTTGATCGTCACGATCAGCATCAGGGACCAGAAGATCAGGCTGATCACGCCGAATATGTGCAGCGGGTCGACCGCCAGGGGATGCGGACCGATGAAGGTTTCTTTCATCGCATAGAGCGGCGATGTGCCGATATCCCCGAAGACCACCCCAATGGCGCCGATCATCAGCACAGCCAAGGGGTCTTTGGGGTGAGGGGAAGCAGGCACGGCAGTGACAGGCACTGAAGCGTCTGAGGGCGGCTGCGCGGGGATGGTGGACATGCCTTTATTGTGGGGCCTGACCGCATAAAGATTCCATGTGGATTACGCCGGATGCCGGCATAATCTCTCGACGGACGCGGCACGCGGGTCCATCCTCGCCGCATGAAGGCAGACAATCCCATCCTGCGCAATCGGCCCATCCTGCGCAATCGGCCCATCCTGGGCGACCGGCCAGCCCTTGGCGACCGGCGCAATCCGTTGGCCATCAGCCTTGCCCGTTATACCGGATCGCTGCTGCTCGTGGCG
>JAFLDC010000482.1 GCA_017302775.1 Sphingomonadales bacterium | reverse complement strand
CAGCGCTCATCGTCCTGAGCGGCCTGGCGCCGTCGGGAAGTATTCAGGTTTCAGGTCTGGCTTTTGCCATCATCGGTATCGGCACCCTGGGCTGCCTCTTTGGCGGCTGGTGGAGTCATCGTATCGGCAGCGCGCGAGTGGCTGCAATAGCCTTGGCGTTGTCTGCTCTTTGCTGCGCGCTGTTTCCATTGATGGGTAATTGGGCGCCCTGGGCGAAACTTGTCGTGCTGCTTGTTTGGGGAGCTGCCGTGGTGGCCGATTCACCGCACTTTTCGGCGCTTTCAGCCAAGGCATGCGCTCCGGAGATAGTCGGCAGTGCGCTGGCGTTTCAGAATTCGATCGGCTTTGCCATCACGATGGTATCGATTCAGCTGGGGACAGCATGGATCGGCGACTGGGGGACCGCTATTGCCTGGCTGTTGTTGCCCGGTCCGTTGTTGGGGCTGCTCGGACTCTATCCCTTGTGGCGCTCCAAGCTTTGAAAGGCGAGCATTTCTTGTCGCCTATTTGGCACAATGGATACCTTTCATGAACACATAAAGATGATGAACCCAGACGATCTGCTCCTGCTGGTGACACGCTCCATGCCTTTCGGCAAGCATAAGGGCAGGCTGATCGCGGACTTGCCGGGCAATTACCTGAACTGGTTTGCCCGTGAAGGTTTTCCGCCGGGAGAAATCGGTCGTTTGCTGGCCTTGATGCAGGAGATCGATCACAACGGTCTGTCAGATTTGTTGAAGCCCCTGCGGCAGCGCTGAATCATGTAATGCGGGCTGCACCGGGCAGCCCGTCGGAGTGGTGGAAGATGCCGGGTGCTGCGGCATCTCGGCAGTTACTGGGTGTTGAATTGCTGGCGCAAGCAGGCTTTGTGTTCGGGGCCGACCTTGTCCTTGCAGGCGTCACGGGCCTTCTGGTGTTGCTCGCAACGAGCGGGGTTGGGAGTCTTGCTGCAGTCGGCCGGCGGAGTCTTCTGCTGGACGCACTGGCGGAAAGCCGGGCCGGTCTGGCCCTGGCATTCCTTGTAGGCCATTTTGCGCGCTTCGCACTGCTGTGGATTTCCTGCCTTGGCGCAGTCGAAGTTCTGCATCTGCTGTTCCATGCATTGGCGGCGCTGCGGTCCGGCACTGCCCTTGCAGGCTTCGGCAGCCTTTGCCCGGGCATCACGATGGGCATTGCAGGCGGCTGGATCGGCTGCCTGACTGCAATCTCGCGGTGCGCGTGCACGGGGTGAGGTGCCTTGCGCCATTCCGGGTCCCATGCCCGGACCCATGCTGGACATGCCCCCACTCATTCCCCCCATGCCGGGGCCGGGCTGGGCGCTTGCGGGCAGGCTGGCCAGCGAGGCCAGCAGCGACATGGTGATCATCATCAGGCGGGATTTCATTTTTTTCTCCTCAATACGTTTTGTCACGATTTCATTCTAGGTGCGTAGCGGGCGGGGTTCAGTCAAAGTTGTAAGGGAGTGCAAGCGTTCCCGGCGTGGGTTACAAAACGTTACGACCTGCATGCTATATTGCGGCGCATGAATGACAGGAACGTGGGCGAACATCGCCTGACTCTCGCCGAGGTCGTCGACTGGATGGTCGAGGATGGCCTTGTCGATCGCGAGTCGGCCGATGCCTTGAAAAGTGAGCGTCGCCTGCATGGCGGCAAGATTCATCCGCTGATCGTGATCGCCGATCAGAAATGGCGAAGCGCCAAGCCGCCCTCCGTGCTGCTCAATCTGGAAAACCTGACCGAGTGGCTGGCCGGGCGGACGGGGCTCGATTACCTGCATATCGATCCGCTGAAAATCGATTTCACCGGTGTGGCTGAAGTGATGTCCAGCGCGTATGCGGCCCGTTTTGGCATCCTTCCGGTTCAGGTGACGACGCGCGAGATCGTGATTGCCACGGCCGAACCCTTCGTGCGCGAATGGGTCGCCGAGCTGCAGCATATCCTGCGCAAGGAAATCCGCCGGGTGATGGCCAATCCGGACGATATCGGGCGCTATCTGGTCGAGTTCTTCAATCTGGCCAAGTCGGTCAAGAAGGCTGCGGCGCGCGGCGAAGTGACGAGCGGCCTGTCCAGTTTCGAGCAGCTGGTCGAACTGGGCAAGGCCAACCGGACCTTCGATGCCAATGACCAGCATATCGTCCATATTGTCGACTGGCTGTGGCAGTACGCTTTTGACCAGCGCGCCTCGGATATCCATATCGAACCGCGGCGGGATCTGGGCATCGTTCGCTTCCGCATCGACGGTGTGCTGCATCAGGTGTACCAGATTCCGATGGCGGTGATGAACGCCATGACCAGCCGCATCAAGCTGCTCGGCCGCATGGATGTCATCGAGAAACGCCGCCCGCAGGACGGGCGGATCAAGACGCGGACCCCGGCGGGGCAGGAGGTCGAACTTCGGCTGTCGACCTTGCCGACCGCCTTCGGCGAAAAGCTGGTCATGCGTATTTTCGATCCGGAAGTGCTGGTCAGGGATTTCCGTTCGCTCGGGTTCTCCGATGACGACCAGCTTCGCTGGAAGCAGATGACGGCGATGCCAAACGGCATCATTCTGGTGACCGGTCCGACCGGTTCGGGCAAGACAACGACGCTGTACACCACCCTGAAGCAGCTGGCGACCCCGGAGGTCAATGTCTGCACCATCGAGGATCCGATCGAAATGGTCGAGTCGTCGTTCAACCAGATGCAGGTCCAGCACAGTATTGACCTCGGCTTTGCCGATGGTGTGCGGGCCTT
>JAFLDC010000481.1 GCA_017302775.1 Sphingomonadales bacterium | reverse complement strand
ACATGATCCGCGAGGTGACCCGCGATGGCGTGACCTATAGCGACCCGCCGATGAAGTTCGAGGCCGGGACGCCCGGCATCGTCAACCAGATCGGCATGGGTGTGGCGCTGGATTATATGATGGCTCTGGGAATGGCCGATATCGCGGCCCATGAACGGGCGCTGCGCGACTATGCGCACGACAGGCTTTCTGGGCTGAACTGGCTGAATCTGCAAGGCACGACAAAGGACAAGGGCGCGATCTTCAGCTTCACTCTGCAAGGCGCGGCCCATGCCCATGATATCTCGACCGTTCTGGACAAACGCGGCGTGGCGGTGCGGGCGGGCACCCATTGCGCCATGCCGCTGATGGAGCGCCTGGGCGTGACCGCGACCTGCCGGGCCTCGTTCGGCCTTTACAACACGCGCGACGAGGTGGACGCGCTGGTTTCGGCGCTGGAGCTGTGTCACGAGCTTTTCGCCTGACGTTTGACAGTTGCAGCGGGGCAGGGCAGCCGCTATAGACGCCAAAGACTTATCGCGCACCCGTAGCTCAGCTGGATAGAGTGCTGCCCTCCGAAGGCAGAGGTCACAGGTTCGAATCCTGTCGGGTGCGCCATTTCAGAACAGAACTATGAACGCCGAACGCCGCCGTTTCTACGCTTGAAGCGGCGACCAACGTTCGCAGCAGTTCCGACTTCGATCCCATGATGCGAACCTCGTCGTCGGCAACCTCGACACGCTGCGCCAGCGCGCGTAGATGGTCGCGGCGGTAGCCGCCATCGTTGAGCCTGATCCGTTCACGGGCTTTGCGGGCAAACCCCTTGAGCATATCGGGGGTGACGCCCTGATTGCCTGAACTATCGAGCGCGAGCTGCGTGCGCTCCGCGTCGGCGGCGGCTTGATCCCGCAATGCCTTGAGGCTCACCATGCGTTCCTTTGCCATGGCGTCGTCCTTGTCCACCATGCCGGCTTCGATGGCGTCAAAGAGACGGCCGAGCCGCTGGTCGGCTTCCGTGATTCGCCTTTGAAGCTCGGCAAGATGCTCGCGGCGGCGCTCGGTGCGTTCCTGTCGGCGGTCGATGACGCTGGCAAGGACGGTTTCCAACCGCTTGGGCAGGAGCAGGCGGTCCCCGATATAATCGGCGACCGTATGGTCCAGCTTGTCCATGGGGATTGTGCGACCCTTGCAGCCGGTCTTGCCCTGCCGGGCCTTGGTCGAGCAGGTATAGTAGCGGTATGTCGCGCCCGTGCTGCCTTGGCCGGTGCGAAGGGTCATCGCTCCCCCGCACTTGGCGCAGAAGCAAATGCCGGTCAGGAGCGTCGGGCCGCTGGAGACACGTGCAGGCGTCACCATGGGATTGCGGGACTTGAGGCGGGCTTGCACCGCGTCGAACGTCTCGCGCTCGATTAGGGGCGGCACCGCCATGATGGCGACCTCGCTCTCCGGCTTCTTCTGGCGGTCCTTGTGCGACCGCGTGTTGAACCTGTGCTCGCCGATATAGGTGGTGCGGGTCAGGATGGCGTGGATTTGCGCCAGCCCCCACCGGCCGCCGTCGCGGGTAAAGAAACGGCGCTCGTTGAGATAGGTGGCGATGGCCTTGACACCCATCGCGCCGCGCGTGCCGTCGCCCTCAAGGAACAGGCGATAGATCATCCGCACGGTGTCGGCGTGCAGCGGGTCGATCTCCAGCTTCTTCTTGATCTTCGATCCCCGCTGCTCAGCCGCAACGATGCGATAGCCGATGGGCGGCCGTGCGCCGTTCCAGAAGCCTTGCCGGGCGTTCTCGTTCATGGCGCGCAGGACGTGCTTGGCGTTCTCCTTCGACTGGTATTCGTCGAAAAGGGCCATGATCTGCCGCATCATCTGGTGCATGGGATCGTCGCCCATCTCCTGCGTGATCGACACCAGCTTGACGCCGTTTTTCGCCAGCTTCCTGACGTAGAACTCCATCTCGAAGTGATCGCGGAAGAAACGAGAGAAGCTATGCACCACGACAATATCGAAAGGCGCAGGCTTGGACGTGCCCGCCTCGATCATGCGCTGGAACTCGGGGCGCTTGTCGTTGGTGGCGGTTGCGCCCGGTTCAACGTAAGTCTCAACGAGCTGGTAGCCGCGTTGCTCGCAATAGGCTTCGCCCTGCCGCTTCTGGTCAGGAATAGAAATGTCATGCTCGGCCTGCCGGGCGGTCGAGACGCGCAGGTAGAGGGCGGCGCGGGCGGTAACGGTTGGGCTGTGCATGTTCATGCTTGGCCTCCCATAGCTTTCTTCACTTTGGGGCGGTCGATAAGGGGCAACGCCAGTTCCACGCGATCATGCACTACCTTGGGTGCGAGCTTGCGCCCATGCCCCGGCTCAAGCCGCACAAGACCGTAGCTCTCCATGGTTTTCAGGGTGCGTGACAGATTGGAGCCGGCCCGGCCGGTGATTTCCGCCAGTTCCTCCAGTGAGGCCGGGGCTTTCTCGGCGATGATGCGCAGCAGTTCGCGGTTACCGGCCGACAGCACCTTGGCAAAGGATTCGGTCGAGGTGAACCACACCTTCGGATCGCTGGGCGCAGGTTTTTCCTCGCCGCGCGCGATCCGCATGGTGCGGGCCTTCATTTCTTCATAGTCGGCAATCCCGACTTTCAATGTGGTCATAGGGCACCTCGTTCCTTCAACACCGCGTCCACCGCCTGCCAGAAGTCGGCCAGCAGCGTGGCCGCATCCTCGTAGGCGTAGGGCTTCACGGTCTGGAGGCGGTGCCGATGGTCCATC
>JAFLDC010000480.1 GCA_017302775.1 Sphingomonadales bacterium | reverse complement strand
GATCATCCCCATCAGCCCGGTCGTCAGTTCGATTACCGGCAGGTTGGGATCGCGGACCCGCCATGAGAGGATCCAGGCCATGCCGATCGCAAAGGCCGGCTTGAGGAACTCCGAAGGTTGCAGCGACATGCCGAGATTGAGCCAGCGCTTGGCCCCGTTGACGCTGAACCCGATCAGCGGCACCAGCATCAGCGCCCCCAGCATGGCAAAACACAGCAACACCCCCGCCCTGCGCGCCATGTCTTTGGGCAGCATCGATGCCGCAAACATCGCTACCAGGCCGATCAGCTGATAGCGGATGTGCATCACGAAAAAGTGCAGGTCGTCCAAGCGGACCGAAGCGGTCGACAGGCGCCGCGCGCTGGCCGGGGAACTGGCTGCAACAGCAGCGGTCCCCAGCGCCATGAGCGTCAGAACCAGGAACAACAGGGTCCGGTCAATCTCACGCCACCAGATCGCAAACTCGCTGCGGCGGTTGCGCTGGATCCTGGCGGTTGCGCCGTCGAGGCCGGCCTTGCCGCCACGCGGCACGATCGGGGGATTGCTCGCCATCAGTTGCGTCCTCCGCTGCGGGCATCCGTGGGTTCCGGGGTCAGCAGGGTCTGGACGATCTGCCGAAAGGTATCACCGCGCGCTTCGTAATCCCGAAACTGATCGAAACTGGCGCAGGCGGGTGAAAGCAGCACAACATCGCCCGGCTGCGCGGCGGCCATGGCCTGCTGGATCGCCTCGCACATCATCTCGCTGCGCGTCACCGGCATGTGCGGCCTGAGCAATTCGGCAAAGCGCGGGCCGGCATCGCCAATGGTGTATGCTGCTGCAACATTTCCGAAAAAGGGCGCGCATTCGTCAAGATCGTCGCCCTTGGGCAAGCCCCCCACGATCCAGTGCACCCGTCGCTGCGGGTTGGGCGGAAAGGCGGCAAGCGCCGGCGCGGTTGAAGCCGGGTTCGTCGCTTTGCTGTCATTGATATACATGACTCCGCCCGCTTCGGCGACGCGCTCCATCCGGTGCGGCAGGCCGCGAAAGCTTGCCAGTGCCGGGCGCCACTGCATCGGGGTCAGCCCCAGAGCCTCGGCGATGGCAACGGTAACAGCCGCGTTCTGCAGGTTGTGCGGTCCTTGCAGACTGGGCCAATCGGCCTGCAGCTTGATCAGCTCCTTGCCGTCCACGGACCGGACGCGCCAGGCTTCGCGCAGCCCCATCTCGCGTGCGGCGATGGCTTGGGTTGTTGTGTCGCCCATGCCGAACACCGCGAACTGATCCGGTCGCTGCATGTCGAACAACCGCGCTTTGCTGGCGGCATAGCCAGCAAAACCGTCATAGCGATCAAGGTGATCGGGCGAAACGTTCAGCAAGGCGGCCACATCGCATTGCAACGAATGGGTGAGATCGAGCTGATAACTTGACAGTTCAAGCACATAGACCCCGCCCGCCGCCAGCGGATTGGCCGACAGGATCGGCAGCCCGATGTTGCCCCCCATTCGGGTGGGCAAGGCAGCCGATTGCAGCACGTGATGAAGCAGCGCCGTGGTGGTCGATTTGCCATTGGTGCCGGTGATGCCCACCACCCGGTGCGCGGGCAGTTCCGGCCGGGCGAGGGCAAACAGTTCGATATCGCCAATCACCGGAACGCCCGCCGCTGCCGCCGCTGCGGCGATCGGATGCTGATTCAGGGGCACCCCAGGCGAGACGACCACTCCAGCGAAACCGGCCAGGTCAATTCCCGCCGGATCGGCCAGTTCGACCCGTCCTTCCAGCGCCCGTCGCGGTTCTTCGCGGCTGTCCCACGCCGTTACCCTTGCGCCGCCCGCCAGCAGGCTGTTGACCGCCGAAAGACCCGATCGGGCGAGGCCAAGCACCGCATAGCGCTTTCCGGCAAATGCGGAGGTGGTGATCATCGCAACTTCAGCGTCGAAAGGCCGATCATGGCCAGGACGATCGAGACAATCCAGAACCGGATCACCACGGTCGATTCATGCCAGCCCAGTTGTTCGAAATGGTGGTGGATCGGGGCCATCTTGAACACCCGCTTGCCGGTTCGCTTGTAAACGGCGACCTGAATAATCACCGAAAGCGCTTCGGCAACGAATAGCCCGCCAACGATGGCCAGCACGATCTCGTGATGGGCCGCAACGGCGATCGCGCCGAGCGCCCCGCCCAGCGCAAGGCTGCCAGTATCGCCCATGAACACGGCGGCGGGCGGAGCGTTGAACCACAGGAAAGCCAGACACGCCCCCATGATCGCCGCGCACAGGATCGCCAGTTCACCGGCCCGGGGGACGTGCGGGATCCCGAGATAAGCCGCAAAGTCGGCCCGGCCCGCAAGATAGGCAATGATCGCAAAGGTTCCGGCGGCGATCACCACCGGCATGGTGGCAAGGCCGTCCAACCCGTCCGTCAGGTTGACGGCATTCCCGGCCCCGACGATCACAAAGGCGGCGAATACATAGTACAGCGGCCCCAGCGGAATATACCGCCCGCTCAGGAACGGAACGTAGAGGTTGGTATCGATCTGACTAACCATGATCCACGATGCAACGCCGGCCACCAGAAACTCACCCGCCAGGCGGACCCGGCCCGGCACCCCGGCGGTGGTGCGCTTCTTCACCTTGTCATAGTCATCGAGGTAGCCGATCAGCCCAAAGCCTAGCGTTACTGCGATACAGG
>JAFLDC010000048.1 GCA_017302775.1 Sphingomonadales bacterium | reverse complement strand
GATCATTCAGGAGCCGTCAGTAACCTGCGTCGTGCCGCCGCCCCATCGGGTCAGCGTAGATCGCTTCGGCAACTATCATATCCATCTCCAGGCCTGAGGAGCGGCATCATGCAGCACGACATCTTCACGATCGAGATCATCAAGGACACCATCGTCGCCCTTGGCGAAGAGATGTTCAACGCGATGCTCCGGACGAGCATGAGCCCGATCATATACGAAACCACCGACTTCGCGGTTGGCGCAACGGACGCGACCGGCAATTTGCTAGCTCAAGGCAATGGTGTCACCGCGTTCCTCGCGACACTGGACACCGCTGTCGTCTCCCTGCTCGAGCACTATCCCGATCCGAGTTCGATCCGGCCGGGCGACGTGTTCATCTCGAATACGCCTTACGAGGGCGGTGGCACGCACCTGTCGGATGTTGTCATCCTCGTTCCGGTTTTTGCCGAAGACGAGCTGATTGCCTGGACCGTAAACAAGGCGCACTGGACCGAGGTTGGGGGCGCGCAGCCCGGCAGCGTTTCCACCAATGCCACAGAGATCTACCAAGAGGGGCTGCGATTTACCTTCCTCAAGCTCTACGATCGCGGCGAAATCAACCAGTCGCTGGTACAACTCATCAGGGACAATGTTCGCCTTCCGGACTCGACCATCGGTGACATGCACGCCGGAGTCGCAGCGGCTCGTGTCGGGGCCCGCCGGATCGGCGAACTGCTTGAACGCTACGGCAAGGATCAACTGCTCACCGCCATGCGCGACCTGCTGGATTACGGCGAGCGCATGACACGCGCCGAGCTGGTCAAGCTTCCCAAGGGCGTATTCGAGGCGGAGGACATCGTCGAAGAGGACGGCCTCGGCAACGGTCCGTTCACGATCAAGGTAAAGGTCACCATCTCCGATAGCGAGATGATCGTAGACTATACCGGGACGTCGCCGCAGTGCATTGGCCCGATCAATTGCTCTTACACCGGGCTGATTACCGGTGCTCGTTGTCTGTTCAAAGCGGTGACCAATCCGGAAATCCCCGCCAACGGAGGCTCGTTCCGGCCGCTCAAGGTCATCTGCCCCCCGGGTACGATCATCAGCGCCCAAGCGCCTGCGCCAGTGTCGAACTATTACGAGCCTTTGATCGCGGCGATCGATGTGTTCTGGAAGGCACTCGCTCCGGCTCTGCCGCAACGTCTTCCGGCCGGGCACCAGCGCACGGTTGGCGCCACCTTCATTTCCGGCATCCGACCCGAGAACGGCGAATTTTTCGTCATGGGCGAACCTCTCGTCGGCGGTTGGGGCGCGTCCAATGACCAGGACGGGGACAGCGGCCAGTTCTGCTGTGCGAATGGCGAGACATTCAACATCCCCTGCGAGCTGTTCGAAAGTCGCTACGCAATCGAAATCGACCAGTACGCCTTCCACAACCAGGACGGCGGTGCGGGTCAGTTCAGGGGCGGCAAGGGGGTAGTGCTGGACTACCGGGTAACGGCAGACGAGGCCTTCCTGACTTACGCCTGTTCAAGAAGCATTGAACGCCCCTGGGCAATGGCCGGCGGTCAGGAAGGCTCGAACAACTACGCGGAAATCCATCGTCTAGATGGGACGGTAGATCGCTATACCATGTGCACCACGGTCGGCGCGAAGCGGGACGAAGTCATCCGGCTTTATTCGGCCACCGGTGGCGGCTTCGGCGATCCCGCGAAGCGCGACCGCGATGCCCTGCTGCGGGATATCCGCAACGGCTTCGTGACGCCGGAACAGGCGCAGAAGGACTACGCCCTCGAGCAGTAACATCAGCAATCGAAGTGCTGCGTCAGATGCTCGCTTCGACCGCCCCTAGTCCAAGAGGAAGGTAGAGCGTTCCATGAGCGACCAATATCCGCGCGAGCCGGTGCCCGACGAGGCCGCAAATCGACCCGCGCGGACGGTCGGCATGATCGTCAGCAATGCAGTCATGGGAGTCCCCGTGATCATGCTCGGGGCGTCGCTCGGAAAGGACTATGGATTTCCAAGCGCTCTGTTCGTGATCCTATTGGGCTGCGCAATTACTGCGGGAATGGCATCGCTCGCAGCGGTTGCCGGAGTGCGCTCCCGACGTTCGACCGCTTTGCTTGCCGAACGAACTTTTGGCCTCGCCGGGGCACGGTTGCTCAACATTGCCGTCGCTCTAGGTTTGCTCGGATGGCTATCGGTAGAGCTTGGTTTCATCGGCCAACTGGTCAAGAGCGGAGCCGAGAATGGCTTCGGATTGCCGTTTGCCGCATGGCCCGGGATCCTTGTTGCCAGCGGCTGCATTCTCGCGATCACAATCTACGGGATTTCGGTCATCGGCAAAACTCCGGTGCTGTTCCTGCCGCTTCTTGGATTCCTGCTTTGTTGGGTAGCCTTTCATGCGGTCCAGGCCGATCACGGTCAGGTGCCAATGACCTCGGGAAGCTCGCTAGGAACGGGGGTTTCGGCCATCGTTGGCGGCTACATTGTAGGCTGCCTGATTATGCCTGACTACAGCCGCTTCGTTCGTTCGGTGGGACCGGCCGTAGGAGCGACTTGGTTCGCACTTGGCCTTGTTTATTCTCTTGTCCTGTTGACCTACGCCTACGGCGGCAATGTCGTCGGAAGCCAGGACCCGGCGAAAATCTTGATCGCGCTCGGCGTTGCTCCTGCACTGACCCTAATCCTGCCCATAGGCCTCATGCAGAATGGGGTGATGTGCCTCTACTCATCGACCCTCGCGATTTCGACAATCCTGCGCCGCGTTCCCTTCGCCTGGTGCGCGGTAGTCCTGATGGCCATCGGTCTCTCGCTCGCACTCGCAGGCGTGGAAGGTTTCTTCGTCCAATTTCTTGTGACGCTCGGTATTGTCTTCCCACCCGCGACGGCATTGATGATCCATTCAGCTCTGGTCGAGCGTGAAGCTAATCAGCGGGACTGGCACTGGCCGCACCTGCTGGTCTGGGCGCTTGCGTCAGCGACCAGCTGGATCGTCCAAACGACTGGCACCGGCCTTACGTCAATCTCGGCGCTTGATGGCTTCATCGTTGCCTTCGCCCTTGTTTTTGCAACCCGACTGATCAGGAGACCCCATGTCGTCGACATTGCTTCGTAACGCCCGAGTATTCGATGGGGTAAGCGACAGCCTGACAGATCCGACTTCGGTGCTTGTCGTTGATGATCGGATCGAAGACGTGGGTGTCGAAAGCGGTCAGGCGGATCTTGAAATCGATATTGAAGGTCGCACGCTGATGCCCGGCCTGATCGATGCGCACTTCCACGCCTACGCTTCCGATACCGATTTCGTGAAGCTGGAAAAGCTGCCGCCGACCTACCTTGCTCAACGGGCCCGTCACCTGATGGAGGGTGCCCTCCGCCGAGGCTTCACGACTGTACGCGACGTCGGGGGCGGCGATTACGGTCTTTGGCGAGCCCTGGAAGAGGGGTGGATCACCGGTCCGAGGCTGTTCTACTGCGGTCGCGCATTCAGTCAGTCGGGCGGTCACGGCGATATCCGGCCGCCGCATGAAGAAGAAGCGCCATGCGGCTGCGCCGGACGCGGCATTCTCGCGGAGCGGGTCGATGGGCCAGACCAAATTCGGAAGGCCGCTCGCGAGGCGCTCCGCCACGGAGCACACCACCTGAAGATATTCGTCTCGGGCGGGATCGCTTCGCCAAGCGATCCGATCTGGATGCTCCAATTCTCGGAAGACGAGATTGCTGCGATTGTCGACGAAGCGCACCGCAGGCGGGTCTATGTCGCTGCCCACGCCTATACGGCAGAAACGATTGTGCGAGCCGTCAGGCTTGGTGTCAGAACGATCGAACACGGCAACCTGATCGACGCTGCAGCAGCCCAGGCCGTCGCCGACGCCGGCGCCTATGTCGTCCCGACACTGGCGACATACGAAGCCTTCCGTCGAAGCGGGGAAGAAGATGGCGTGCCGGATCATTTGCTCGCCAAACTGGATCAGGTGGCTGGCCAAGGGATCGAAGCGATCCGTCTTTGCCGGCAGGCCGGCGTTAAGCTGGGCTTTGGTACCGACCTGTTGGGCCAGTTCCATCGCCATCAGCGCGACGAGTTCAGGCTGCGCGCTCAGGCGGAGACGCCATTTGAAATCTTGAATTCGGCCACAGCCGTCAATGCGGAGATCCTAGGATTTTCGGGCCAACTCGGCACCATTGCGCAAGGTGCGTTTGCTGACTTTCTCGTCGTCGACGGCGATCCGCTCGCTGACATCAGCCTGCTCTTCGAAGAATCCGAAGCGATCAGCCAGATATGGGCTCGCGGTAGGCAAGTGGTGTGATCATGCGCGGATGGCATGGGTATGATGCGTCGATTTTACTTTGATCGGGCCATTGATCGGCGCGGAACCAACGCGCTGGCCCTCGAGGGTTACGCCGAATACCTGTTTGGAGACAGTCCTCCAGCTGCGACCCCGAAGGAACTGTTGCCAATGTGGGTGGCGGACATGCAGTTCGCTGCGCCGCCGCCAGTGGTCGAAGCTATCACTACTAGACTGGCTCACCCAATCTTCGGCTACACGGGCCATTTTGATGACGTGCTCTTCGACGCATTCAATAGCTGGTGCGGAACTCGCTACGGGTGGTCCGTCAATCGCGAGCACTTGCAGCTCTCGCTGGGGGTAATCCCTGCTCTCTATACGCTGGTCGACCTGGTGTGCCGACCAGGCGACAGGGTGGTAACCCTCTCGCCTGCATATGGCTATTTTCGCAAGGCCACGAACCGGAACGACATTCAGTTGATCACATCGCCGCTCGTGATGGACGACTGGTATCCAAGGATCGATTTCGACGACTTGGCCGCAAAGGTCAGAGATCCAAGGGCTCGGCTGTTCTTCCTGTGTCATCCTCACAATCCAACTGGCCGCGCCTGGTCAGCCGATGAGTTGATGAGGATTGCCGACCTTTGCGCAGAGAACGGCGTCCTGATCGTTTCGGATGAGGTCCATTGCGATCTGCTGAGGCGGGGCGGCGTGCATGTCCCCCTCGCGAAGCTTCGACCGCATGACACAAATATCGTTACGTGCATGGCGCCTAGCAAGACGTTTAATCTGGCGGGGCTGATGACGGCGATGATCATCATTCCCGACGGGAGCCTGCGTTCAGCTTGGCGGGAAGCGCACTATCCCTTCGTCAATCCATTGGGTCTGGCAGCAGCCATTGGAGCTTTTGACGGCGGTGCATCGTGGCTCGAGCAGTTGAGGGATTATCTGGACGATAACTTTGCAGCGCTGCAGGATCTACTGAAGACAAAGCTCCCGCTTGCCAGATTTCGGATCCCTGAGGCGACTTACCTCGCATGGATCGACGTATCCGCGTATTTTCCCACCGAGGTCAATCTGACCAGCTACTTTCTTGAAACATGCGGCGTCGTCCTTGAAGGCGGCGAAATGTTCATCGACAACGGAAGCGGGGCGATCAGACTAAATCTCGCCTGTCCTCAGAACCAACTGATTGCTGCAGCTGGTAAGATCATTGAAGCCATCCATTTGTCAGCCTGAGGCTGTGTCGTAGGATTTCTGCCATCAGGTTAGTGAGAGATCTGACTTAGGCGGCCTCGATGGCATGGGCTTCGAACGACACACCAAGCCTTTTGCGCACAGCTCCGAAGATTGCGGCAAGGTTGTCCATGCTGGGATTGCCCTTTTCCGACAGCATCCGGTGCAGGCTCTTGCTTGGGCGCTTGGTCTCGGCGGCAAGGTCTTCGAAGCCAACCGAGGCGTTGACCAGATCGCGCAGAATCAGGCGAGAGACTTCGGGCTCCCCATTAAGAAAGGCGGTTGCCGCTTCATCGAGCATGGCCTTGGCGAAAGCCGGGTCCCGCGCCGTGCGCTCCTTCACCGTTTCCTTGAAATCGCGTGTCAGCGCCACTTTGCCTAATTCCTTGTCTTCTTCGCCTTTGCCTTCCGGCCCTTGTACTCATCAAGCAGCGCACTTGCCTGCCTGATATCGGACTGTTGCCGCTTCTTGGTCCCGCCAACGAACAGGATGACGAGCTGATCGCCGTCCTGAGTCAGATAGAGCCGGTATCCCGGACCCCAATCGATCCGGTATTCTCCAAGCCCGCCGCCGATCCATTTCACGTTCGACAGATTGCCCAGCTCCAACCGGACGATGGCGGTCGCCACCTTGGCTGCGGCCTGGACATCGAGATCATCGAACCAGCTCCGAAACGGGCAGGTGCCATCCTCGCGGACATACTCCTCAACAATCACATTGCACCGCTATCGGTAACATATTCGTTACCATCCGTCGAGAGATTTCGAGGCATTCGGCTGGTCATGCGGCAAGGCTAAGTGGTCGCAATGCGGATGCGCCTTCGGCAAGGCGGCGTGCGATCTCGTCCGAGGTTCGCCTCACCGCCAGCTTCAGGGCCTCATCAATGTGGATATAGTCCTGGGTCACATTCTGAGAAGCGTGGCCAAGCATGGCTCTGATCGTGAGTTCCGAGAACCCTAGTTCGCCCGCGATGCTGCCGAAGGTATGTCGAAGCGTATGGAGAGTGGCTCCCTCGATCCCTGCCAACTTGCAGACCCGCTGGAAGCAGGCGCTGGCGGCCGTGAAAGGGCCATTGCTCGAAAGCGATGGGAAGGCATGCGGATTGCCCGCAACTTCAGGTTGGGCCATGACGACCTTTAGCGCCTCCGGCCCGATCGCCCGGACCTGCGCGTCGCCCTTGGTATCCGGGAATGCCACGAAGCCGCCTTCGGGATGAACCCAGGCTCGCTTCATCGCCTGCGCTTCTTCGCGGCGATAGCCGGTCAAGATCAGGGTGCGAATGACCGCTAGGCCGGTCTCGCTCTCGCCGTTACGCAGGGCATAGGCCATCGCCTTGCCCAGCGCTTCGATCTCAGTGACGCTCAGGCGCCGGGTCTTCTTGTTGACAGCCAACTTGCGTGCGCCCTTGGTCGGATGCTCCGCCAAAATCCCCTTGTGCTTGCCATGGCTGAGAATGGCCTGAAGTGTACCGAGACAGCGTGAGGCAACACCGGGGCCGCCGGCAGCCTTGCCGCCACGCCCGCCGCTGCGCGGCTTCGCCGTATTGCCGTTCTTCACGTCGGACTGCATCTGCTCGACGTCAGCAATCGTCAGGTGCTTGGCAACCCGTTTGCCGAGAAGCGGCACGATGTGCGTGTTGATCCGGCTCTCGTCCATCTTGAGCGAGGATTCCTTGATCGGCCGGTTACGTCGGCCCAGAATGTTCCCGGCACGCGCTTCGGTCAGATACCAGGCGCACAACTCTTCGACCGTCATGCCGCTGCGCGCCTGGCGTTGCTCTTCCGCTGGATCCCCGCCCGCGGCGACGGCGCCAATCTTGATCCTGGCGAGGTCTCGCGCCTGGTCGACGGTGATCACGCCATATCGACCGAGGTTGATCCGCCGCTTGATGCCCTCGATGTTGCGGTACTGGACGATGAAGGTCTTGAGGCCGGAAGGCAGTACGCGAACGCCGAAGCCGCGGATCTCGCTGTCCCAAAGTACCAACTGCTTCTCGCCCGGAGGCGTCAATGCATCGACACTGCGCTTATTCAGTTTTGCGGTGGGCATGCCCGATCTCCCATTTGGAGACAAAGCTTGATGAAAGATGCTTTGTCTCCAAATTGTCTCCAAATTTTGCCGTTTCGTGGCGAAAATCAGGTTAGGCGCTTCGAGCACGAAGCGCAATAAATAACGTATTTACCGGGCTTTATCGTAGAATTGGCAAGTCTGGCGAAAAGCGATCTTCTTGTTGCCAAGGTTGGGGTCGAGGGTTCGAATCCCTTCGCCCGCTCCAAAATTCTTAAGCAAAATCAGATAATTGAATAGGTTCGTTGGACTGGTGATCCGACAAATCCTCAAATTGGGGTCAGATTGGGGTCAATTTCTCTTTTTGGAAGCACCCCCAGAATTGATCGTTCATTCCATCTCGCTTGTCGGTCCCGTTTGATAACGGCCCCAAATCGACCGTATGGATCAATTCGACGCTCACCCTTAGCGACATTGATCTAACCACTACAAACACAACCAGGAATGCCGGGCCGACGAAGCGGCAGACATGAGTCTTATTGCTGCAACCGGTTCATGTCTGAACTTTTGTAAGTGAAGAATGGATCGGCAAAGACATTCCTTCACTCAGAACTAGGATTATCAGTGTCTTCGCGGCCCCAGCGTTTCAATGATCTTGCAGTCGGCAACCGTGCCGTGGCTGCATGAGCCGATGACCCGGCTCAGTTCCGAGCGCAGCGATTTGAGATCACGGACCTTGCGGTCGATTTCCGTGAGGTGGACGCGCGCGATGCCGTCCACCGCTTCGCAGGATTGCGCCTTGTCGTCCGAGAGCGTGAGCAATTCACGCACCGCTTCGAGTGTGAAACCAAGGTCCCGGGCGCGGCGGATGAAGGAGAGGCGGGCAAGATGGTCGTTGCCATAGGCCCGGTAGTTGGCAGAGGTGCGCGCGGGCGGCGGCAAGAGGCCGATTTTCTCATAGTAGCGCACCGTCTCGACCTTGGTGCCAGTTGCGCTCGCCAGTTCTCCTATCTTCATCGCTTGACCCTGTAGTTGCTACAGGGTGTAGATAGATGTCCGACTCGGAATTTGTCGAGAAAGATATTTAATGGCTGACGATTGTTGCGCGAGCGCCTGCGGGAGCGAAATTGCCAAGGCCGACCCGCGCTGGCGGCGCGTGCTGTGGGTGGCGCTGATCGTCAATGCGGCGATGTTTTTCGTCGAGATGCTGGCGGGCGCAGCGGCGGACAGCCGCGCGCTGCAAGCCGACGCACTCGACTTTTTGGGCGATGCCGCAAACTACGCCGTGAGCCTTGCTGTCGTCGGCGCGGCGCTGGCTTGGCGTGCGCGGGCCGCATTGCTCAAATCGCTGTTCATGCTGGGCTTTGCAGGCTGGGTATTCGGCAGTGCGGTGCTTGCCTTCGTGAACGGCACTGCCCCCGATCCGGTAGCAATGGGTGCGGTCGGCCTGTTGGCGCTCGCCGCCAATGCCGGAGTGGCGCTGTTGCTCTATCGCTACCGCACAGGCGACGCGAATATGCGTTCGGTCTGGATATGCTCGCGCAACGACGCCATCGGCAATGTTGCAGTGATGCTGGCTGCGCTAGGCGTGTTCGGCACGGGCAGCGCCTGGCCTGATTTGATTGTCGCTTCGATCATGGCGGGGCTGGCATTGACCGGCGGGCTTCAGGTATTCCGTCACGCGATCGCCGAGTTGAAGGCTTTGCCCGCAGCGGTCGAGCAAGCATGATGATCGGTCTGCACTCCGCCCCCTTTCTTGCAATGGTCGCCATTGTCGTTGCCACACTTGCTCGCGGAATGGCCATCCGGCGCGCCACCGGCGACCGTCCCTGGGCATTCGCTTCGGCCATGGGCGTGCAGCGGATCGCAGGGAGCAGCTTTGCTTTGAGCGTCGCGGCATTGCTTGTTGCGGCTGCGCTTGCCCCTGCCAATGGCACGAACTGGACGGTTTTACCCGCAATTGTCTCACTGGCCGGTGCCGCTATTGTCATCGTCGCACAGATGCAGATGGGCCGGGCATGGCGCGTTGGCGTCCGCGAAGGCGACGCGCCGCTGTTCGTGTCGCACGGCCTGTTTCGCTACAGCCGTAATCCGATCTTTGTCGGCATGATGCTGGTTGGCCTGTCGGCAGCCATGATGTCCGGCACATGGTGGAGCTGGTCTGCGCTGGTGCTGTTTGTCCTGTCCTGCATCGTTCAGGTGCGGATCGAGGAAGCGCACCTTGAAGCCAGCTTTGGTGACGCCTACCGCGCCTTTCGCGTTCGGGTGCCGCGCTGGATTGGCTTGGCGCGGTCGGCATGAGGAAATCTTTGCCGTCGTCGCGCCATGCTGCTACGCAGCATCCGATGCGGGGTCGTTCTACTTCTTTTTTGGTTCTGATCGGGCTGTTTTTCGGCCTTGTCGTCATGCCGGTGATCGCGCACGCGAGCGAATACACACCTGCCACAGAAATGCTTGGCGATCACGAAATCGGCGATGCCGAGCACAAGCATTCGCAGGGGTCGGGCAAGGACATGCCCTGCCATGCTGTCAGCCATCATCATTGCAACGCCGCATTGCATCTTAGTTCGCCGAGCATCAACCTGAACGCGCTGACAAAAGGCGCACTGGTGCGCCCTGCGGCGACCACACCGCTCGCTTCGCGCAGCCAGGCTCCGCCGCTCGATCCTCCGCTAGCCTGAACCATGCCGCCGTGCGGGGGTAATCCCTCGCGTGTTCGTGACATGTGTTCAGGAGTTCCCAAATGAAATTGTCTATGCGAGCCGCCATGCTGGCGGGCGCGCTTATCGCCAGTAGTGGGGCGGCCTTGGCCGAATCCATCAATCTGGCGCAGGCGCTTGCCCAAGCGACAGAAAGGTCGCCGCGCATTGCGCAGGCCAAGGCGCAAGCCCAAGCCGCTGAGGCGCGCGCCCGGCAGGCAGGCGCTGCGCCCAACCCCGAACTGAATCTCGAGGTAGAGAACTTCGCGGGAACCGGGATGTTCCAGGGGTTTCGTAGTACCGAAACGACTTTGGCGGTCAGTCAGCGGTTCGAACTGGGCGGAAAGCGCGGCGCGCGGGTGGCGGTTGCAGCGGCGGAGCGCGATTACGCATTTCTCTCGCTGAAACGCGCCGAAGCCGATTTGAACCGCGACATTCGTATCGCCCATGCCGAGCTGCGCGCCGCCGAGGACCGGGCCTTGCTCGCCCGCGACAATGTGGCGCAGGCGCAGGAACTTGTTCGCACGGCGCGGGTGCTGGTCGAAGCGGGGCGCGATCCGCCCTTGCGCCAGCTTCGCGCCGAGGCCGTGCTTTCCGAAGCACAGGCCGAGGAAGCCCGCCTGTTTGGCGAACTACTCGCAGCGCGCCGAATGCTGGCTGACCTGATCGGCAGCAGCGATCCCGAATTGTCCGCCGTGCCGTTCTATGACGAGGCCGCACCCGGCATCTTGCCACCCGCAACGCCGACGCTGGACGAGCAACTCGCCGCAGCTGAGTGCAGCGCCGCTCAGGCCCGGATCAAGCTGGCACAAGCCGAAGGTGTTCCTGACATCACTGCAAGCGGCGGAGTGCGACGGATCGGCGATGGCCGGGATACAGCTTTCGTCGCAGGCATTTCGATTCCGATTCCTGTCCGCAACCGCAATAAGGGCGGGATCGAAGCGGCTCAAGCAGACGCTCAAGCCTGCGATGCAGGACTGGCACAGGTGCGGCTTGATGCAAGCCGGGCAAGGCATGACGCGCGGATGCTACTTGGTGCCGCCGATGCGCGGGTCGAGGCGCTGTCCGGGCCATCGCTGGCGCAGGCCGAAGAAGCCGTGCGGCTCGCCCGTATCGGTTACGGCGCGGGCAAGTTCGGCCTGCTCGAACTGCTCGACGCGCAAG
>JAFLDC010000479.1 GCA_017302775.1 Sphingomonadales bacterium | reverse complement strand
ACCCGATGAGCCAGGCCCTGCAGGAATATCCCGCAATGGCCGATCTATTTGCCAAGGCCCGGACATTACTGGGTGTCCAAGGCGGGCAAACCGTGCAAATGCTGGCCCGCGTGGGCATGGCCGATCCGGTCATGCCATCCGCCCGCTATCCGCTGGAAGCCCATTTGCGCCCATGAATCAAGAGCCATTGCCCTTCCAGCTGCTCACCGAAATCGCGATCATCGATCAGTTGGCAAGCAATGCATTTGAACGCGCCCTGCCGGCCAATATTACCCGTGCGCAATTTACGGTGCTGCACCACTTCATCCGGCTGGGCCTGACCGAACAGTCACCGGCGCAGCTGGCCGATGCGATCCAGGTCACCCGCGGGACGATGACCAGCACTTTGGCACGCATGGAGCGATCAGGACTGGTTTCGATCAGTCCTGATCCCAACGACGGCCGCGCCAAGGTCGTGTCCATAACGGACGCTGGGAAGGCAATGCGCGCCAGTTGCATCGCGGCCGTGGTGCCACTGCTTCCGCTGATTGAGCAAAGCCTGACCCCGGACGAACTGCAGCTGGTCATGCAATTGCTGCAACGTTTGCGGCAACGGCTGGACAGTGCCCGCACCAACCCGACCTGAGGGCTTTCCCAGGCTGTCAAAACCTGCTTCTATCCAGCGAGATCTTGAGGGGACCGCCATGAAGAAAATTGCCGCCGCGCTCTTGCTGGGTGCTTCCGTTGTCGCTGGCGCCGCCGAGCCGGCATTGCGCCCCGATCAGATCGAGTTTCGCGGGCTCTACAAGGAGCTGGTCGAAACCAACACCACCGTGACCACCGGCAGCTGTACGCTCGCCGCCGAGCGGATGGCAAAGCGGCTGCGGGCAGCGGGCATTCCCGACAGTCAGATCACGCTGTTTTCCGTGCCGGAGCACCCCAAGGATGGCGGCTTGGTAGTCGTTTATCCCGGCACCTCGAAAACACTCAAGCCGATGCTGCTGCTGGCGCATATCGATGTGGTGGAGGCCAAGCGCGAGGACTGGACCCGTGATCCGTTCACGCTGATTGAGGAAAACGGCTACTTCTACGCCCGCGGCGCAGCAGACGACAAATCACAGGCGGCAATCTGGACCGATACGCTGATCCGGTTCCGGAAAGAAGGCTACAAGCCCAAGCGCACGATCAAGATGGCGCTGACCTGCGGTGAGGAAACCAGCGGCGCCTTCAACGGCGCGGAGTGGCTGGCCAACAACAAGCGCGACCTGATCGACGCCGAGTTTGCGCTTAACGAAGGCGGCGGTGGCCGTTCCGATGGCAAGGGCAACCTGCTGCTCCAGTCGATCCAGGTCGGCGAAAAGGCCTATCAGGATTTCACGCTTACCGCGACCAATCCCGGCGGGCACTCCTCGCAGCCGGTTCGCGAAAACGCGATCTATGCAATGGGCGATGCCGTCGGCAAAGTGCGCGACTACGAATTCCCGCTGGAATTCAACGATACCACCCGCGCCTTCTTCAGCAAGGCCGGGCCGATGCGCAACGACGATACCGGCAAAGCGATGGTTGCGCTGGCAGCCGACCCGGCAGACCGGGCCGCGGAAGCGATAGTGAACAAGGACAAGATGCTTCATTCGATGTTGCGCACCACCTGCGTCGCGACCCTGATCGACGGCGGCCATGCCCTTAACGCCCTGCCGCAGACCGTGACCGCGAATGTCAATTGCCGGATGTTCCCGGGGCGTACCGCTGAAGAAACCCAGGCCGTGCTGGTCAAGGCGATCGGCAATCCGGCGATCAAGGTTGAAATGCGCGTCAAGGACAAGCCGATCGCCAAGGCCCCGCCGCTTGACCCCAGGATCATCGGCCCGATGGAGCAATTGTCCGCCCGGCATTTCCCAGGCGTTCCGGTGATTCCCTCGATGTCGACCGGCGCAACCGACGCGGTTTATCTCGGCGCGGTAGGCATTCCGACCTATGGGGTGCCCGGCGTATGGGGCGATCCCGACGGCAATGGCGTACACGGCCTGAACGAACGGATCGGGGTGCGCTCGCTCTACGCCGGGCGGGATTACCTCTATGACCTGGTGAAGCTATTGAGTTCGCGGTGATCGAAGCCACATAACACAAAGGGCCGTCACGCGGATCAAGGCGTGACGGCCCTTTGCTGTTGGGGAGTGTGCCGATCCGCTGTGCTTAGGCAAGCGTGGCGGTGAACATCAGGCCGCTGAAAGAAGCGGCGGCGATGATCGGCAGCACGATGGATGCGATGCTGCGCATGGTTTTCTCCTGTTTGCATTGGCGAACTCAGTTCGCATTTGCAACATAAGCAATATGGTAGAGATTACCAGTGCAAAGCACGCCAGAGGTGTTGCGTATTTTGCAACACCGGCGGTTGCGCTTCCTTTACTTCTCGTATTTCGTCATTGCGCGCTTAGCGAAGCAATCGATGCTTGCGCAATCCGCGCTGGATTGCTTCGCTAAGCCCGTAATCACGATCGAATGGGAAGAGAGCCACACCATGACCGCCAACCCCGCCGCCCTGCTTGACGCCGAATTCGGCTCGTTCCCCGGCCTGATCGCCGCCTGGGGTGACTATTGCGGTGATGCGCCGGCCCTGTTTGATGGCACGACCGGCCTTTCGTGGCGCGAAACCGCTGACCGGGTCGAACGGATCGCCGCGCGATTGCAGGCTGACGGGCTGGAACGCGGCCAGGCCGTAGCCATTCTTGGCACCACCAGCGTCAACTATGCGCTGATCTATCTCGCC
>JAFLDC010000478.1 GCA_017302775.1 Sphingomonadales bacterium | reverse complement strand
ATCACGGGATCGACCTGCGCCCGCTACTGGCCAGCGATGACCAGATCGAACTGCTGACCGCCCGCATCGCCGCGCTGACCGCCACCAAGGCCCCGGCGCATCGCCTGCACGCTGGCGATAGTGGCGCGACCCCGCACCTGGCCTCGATCGGAGGGTAACCATGCCTGGAATTGATACTGAGCTGCCGTTCCATCCGCTCGGCATGGCGGTACTGACGATTTCGGACACCCGCAGCCTCGCTACCGACACTTCCGGCGCACTGCTGGCCGACCGGCTGGTTGCCGCCGGGCACAGCCTGCATGACCGCGCCATCGTGACCGACGATATTGCCGCGATCCGCGGCCAGATCGAAGCCTGGCTGCAGCGCCCCGAGATCGAGATCATCCTGACCACCGGCGGGACCGGCTTTTCGCCGCGCGACAATACGCCGGAAGCGGTCTGGCCGCTGCTGCGCCGTGAAATGGACGGATTCTCGGTCGCCTTTCACAGCAAGAGCCTGCAGACGGTCGGCGTTGCCTCGATGCAGTCGCGCGCCTTTGCGGGGCAGGCGGGCGACAGTTTCATCTTCTGCGTGCCGGGATCGACTGGGGCCTGCCGCGATGCCTGGGACGGGCTGCTGGAGCTGGAATTCGACAGCCGCCACAAGCCCTGTTCGATCGCCGGAGCCTTGCCGCGGCTGCGGGATGTATGCGCATGATAGAGTTCGACGAGGCGCTTGCGCTGCTAGCGGACAATGTCAGGCCGCTCGGTTCGGAACAGGTTGAACTCGCCGCGGCGCACGGGCGGGTCCTTGCCGAAGACGTCCATGCCCTGGTCTCATCGCCGCGCCGCGCAGTCTCGGCGATGGATGGCTTTGCCTTGCGCGATGCCGATGCCCGGGTCGGAGCTAGCTTGCGGGTCATCGGCAGGAGCTTTGTCGGTCATCCGTTGCCGCCCGCGCTTTCGGCTGGGGAATGCGTGCGGATATTCACGGGCGCCGCGCTGCCTGATGGCGCCGACCGCGTCATCATGCAGGAGAACTGCCTGGCAGACGAAACCATGATGACGATCGTGAACGCGTTTGGTCCAGGCTCGCATGTGCGCCTTGCCGGGAGCGATTTCGCCGAAGGAGACCTGGTTCTGAAGTCCGGCACCCTGCTTGATCCGCGCGCGATCGTGGCCCTGGCGGGCGCGGACCGAGCCGTCGTGCAGGTAGCCAAGCGCCCCCGGGTGGTCATCATCGCCACCGGGGATGAGCTGGCACCTCCCGGTCGTGCGCGCGACGATGCCCTGAAGATCCCTGAATCGGTTTCCTTTGGGGTGGCTGCGTTAGCCCGGGAAAATGGGGGCACTATCGAGGCCAAGCTTAGTGGCTCTGACGATCTTGTGACACTTCGGCAGTTGGCCGACAAGGCTCTCTCCATCGCCAACGTCGTGGTTGTCACCGGGGGCGCATCGGTTGGCGAGCGCGACTTCGCCAAAGCCATGTTTGCCGAGCAAGAGCTCGAACTGCTGTTTTCGAAGGTTGCGATCAAGCCCGGGAAACCGGTGTGGATCGGGCGGTCGCAGGGACGGTGGGTGGTTGGGCTCCCTGGCAATCCCGGCTCGGCAATGGTCACCGCGCGCCTGTTCCTTGCTCCGCTGCTGGGATTGCTGCAGGGCCGTTCGGTTGAAGATGTGCTGGACTGGGTCCCACTCCAGGCAGCACAGATATTTCCGATTCCGGAAGGCCGAACCACATTCGTCCGCGCAGTCCTCTCCAAGTCGGGCCTGGTGCCGCTCGCAAATCAGGATTCCTCGGCCCAGGCTCCACTGGGCAAGGCAAGATGGCTGGTGCGGCGCGATCCTGCAGGGAAGGCTTCCCATTGCGACGAACGGATGCTGGCGCTCGCATTCTAGGCGTGGTTCCTGACCTCAGAAATGCGATGTCTGATGAGCCGACGCTGATTTCACTTTTCGCGGTTGCAGCAATCATCTGCGGTCACTTACGCAATTGAGCTCGGAGGGACTTTGGCAACGCGGGGCAATCAAAAGCAACGATTGGAAGAGCGAGGGGGCAAGTGTGGGGGGAGAGCCCACGATTTGTGAAAATACCTCTCGTGATCAATATTATAAACGAAACCTCTTGCGCCCTCCCGCTCCGCCACCAGACCCTGCACTAGTCTCCGTCTTCAGGGCGGCGCGAGTGCCCCCGTGAATGTGACGGGCTCATCGGCTCGCCGCGTTCATCGAACAGGCGCCCGGTCAGCAAGGCCCGCTCGGTCCTGGCCGGCAGTCCCGACCCCGATAACGAGGTGATCCCTGCGGTGCCGGTGCCCCCCGGCCCCGGCGAAGGGCGTGACAGCGAGTTCCTGCGCGCTGTGGTTGGTGAAGGGAATGCAATCGACGCGGCGTTCCTCGATCCGCCGTACAACGTGAAGATCAACGGCCGCACCGACGGCTTGCGCTCCTACCGTGCCGCGATGAACGAGCTCGGCAATAGCGAAAAGCAGGAGATCAGCCGCTGGGCCAACAACCGGGTCGAGAACAGTCACCTGTCGTTCCGGCGACGAGAGCGAGCGATGCTGAGGTTCCGGCGTATGAAGACGCTGCAGAAGTTTGCCTCGGTCCATGCCAACCTCCACTACCACTTTAACCAGGAACGCCACCTCGTCGATCGCCATGCCTACAAGGACCGACGCTCGGCCGCACTGGCCGAGTGGCAACCCCTCATGGCCTGAACACTCGCGCCCAAAGCCACAGCTGCGCCAATCGGAGGCATGTTGCG
>JAFLDC010000477.1 GCA_017302775.1 Sphingomonadales bacterium | reverse complement strand
TCTTCGGTGGCTCCGCTTTCACGAGGCAATGTTAATCGGCGAGGTGATACCCCACCTCTACCACTACCTGAGAGAAAACCCTGCAGCACCGGAGTTGTCCGAGTTCGGCCACGTGCTGATCGACGAGTATCAAGACCTAAACCGTGCCGAGCAAGAGGTCCTTCAACTTCTCGGAAGCGGTGCCGCGATGTGCGTGATCGGAGACGACGACCAGTCGATTTATAGCTTCAAGCACGCCTTTCCTGATGGTGTGAGAGAGTGGTCCCGGAATGGTCGCGAGGATCATGCAATCGTAGAGTGCCGGCGATGCCCTACGACCGTTGTTCGCATGGCGAACAGCCTGATTGCCAGAAATCAAAATCGAGACCCGCGGCAGATGAATGAGCGAGTCGAGAACGGCGCGGGCAATGTGATCATCGGCCAGTATCAGACGGTCTCTGATGAAGCTGGCGCGGTCGCGCGAAAAATCGCGCAGCTCGTTGAAGCGGGAGTTTCACCTGGCGACATCATTGTTCTCGCCCAGCGCCGCCCCTTTGCCACGCCCATTTTTGATCTGCTTCGCGAGAGTGGTGTCCCGGTCAAATCGTACTACGCCGAAGCAGCGCTCGATTCACTCGAAGCCCAAGAGCGGTTCGCCCTGCTCAAACTCATTCTGAACCCGGAAGATCGGGTCGCGCTACGGTGGCTCCTTGGCCGAGGCCATAACCGCTGGAGGGCAAATGAGTACCGTCGCCTCGTGGAATATTGCGAGCAGAACAACTGCAGCCCAAGAAACGCGCTAGAGCAGCTTTCTGATGGCGTGATTCAAATCCGAAATCTGGGTGGCCTTCTCCAGCGATTTCGAGAAATCGTCGCTGAGGCCGAGCGTCTGACGGTATTTGCCGACGATCCAGCGACATTCCTGGCCGAGTGGATTCCCAATCCGGAAATCTTGCCCCTCTTGTCAGATGTGGCGGCCCAAGCGCTCGAAGAAAGCGACGAGCTTGAGGGCTTCTTCGACAACCTCTCCAGAGCAATCACCGAACCCGATGTTCCAGCTCAAGTGGACGAGGTACGTGTGATGAGCCTTCACAAAAGCAAGGGTTTGAGTTCGCGATATGTGTTTATAGTGGGGTGTGTGGAAGGGCTGCTGCCGGGGTCGCCCAGAGGCCAGAATCAGGCAGAGGACGCGGCCAAGCTTGAAGAAGATCGCAGGCTGATGTTCGTTGGCATCACTCGCGTCAAAGCTGATCCCGAGGGCGGGCATCCAGGATATCTCGCCCTCACCTATCCGGTGACTATGAATCTCGGCGACGCCTTCCGGAGCCAGATCACGCCCGTGAGACAACAAGGCCAAACGGCTTTTCTACGAGCTAGTCGATTTGTTGGGGAAATGGGCCCCGCAGCACCGCAGCCCATAGCAAGCCCAGCGCTCTAAACCTTCACCTCGATCTCCCCGCCTCCCTCGCGGAACTTCTCCGCCATCTCGCGCATCCCGGCCTCGGCCTCCAGGCTGGCGCCCGCATCGTTCTGCGCCTTGGCCGCATCCCGAATATCCTGGCTGATCTTCATCGAGCAGAACTTCGGGCCGCACATGGAGCAGAAGTGGGCGGTTTTGTGGGCTTCTTTGGGGAGGGTTTCGTCGTGGTATTGGCGGGCGGTTTCGGGGTCGAGGCCGAGGTTGAACTGGTCTTCCCAGCGGAACTCGAAGCGGGCGCGTGACAGGGCGTCGTCGTGCAGGCGGGCGGCGGGGTGGCCCTTGGCTAGGTCGGCGGCGTGGGCGGCGATCTTATAGGTAATGACGCCGTCTTTCACGTCCTGGCGGTCGGGCAGCCCTAAGTGCTCCTTGGGCGTGACGTAGCAGAGCATGGCCGTGCCGAACCAGCCGATCATGGCCGCGCCGATGGCCGAGGTGATGTGGTCATAGCCGGGCGCGATGTCGGTGGTCAGCGGCCCCAGCGTATAGAAGGGCGCCTCATGACAGTGTTTGAGCTGCTCATCCATATTGGCCTTGATCTTGTGCATCGGCACATGGCCGGGGCCTTCGATCATCACCTGACAGCCGTGGTCCCAGGCGATTTTGGTCAGGTCGCCGAGGGTTCGCAGCTCGGCGAACTGGGCCTCGTCATTGGCGTCGGCGATGGAGCCGGGGCGCAGGCCGTCGCCCAGCGAGAACGACACGTCGTAGGCGCGCATGATCTCGCAGATCTCGTCGAAGCGCTCATAGAGGAAGCTCTCCTTGTGGTGGGCCAGGCACCACTTGGCCATGATCGAGCCGCCGCGTGAGACGATACCGGTGACGCGCCGGGCAGTCATGGGCACAAACGGCAGACGCACCCCGGCGTGGATGGTGAAATAGTCCACGCCCTGTTCGGCCTGTTCGATCAGAGTGTCGGCGAAGATGTCGAAGGTCAGGTCCTCGGCCACGCCGCCGACCTTCTCCAGCGCCTGATAGATGGGCACGGTGCCGATGGGGACGGACGAGTTGCGGATGATCCAGTCGCGGATGTTGTGGATGTTGCGACCCGTCGACAGGTCCATGACGTTGTCGGCCCCCCAGCGGGTGGCCCAGACCAGCTTGTCGACCTCGTCGTCCACCGAGCTGAGGACCGCCGAGTTGCCGATGTTGGCGTTGATCTTCACCAGGAAGTTGCGGCCGATGATCATCGGCTCGACCTCGGGGTGGTTGATGTTGTGCGGGATGATGGCGCGGCCGCGGGCGATCTCCTGA
>JAFLDC010000476.1:1240-2770 GCA_017302775.1 Sphingomonadales bacterium | reverse complement strand
GCGAAACGCAAGGCCGAAAGCAGATCGCGCACTGCCAATGGCGCGGCCAGACGCAAGCGATCCACCCCCGCTACCGGCACACCCGCCGCATGGAGACGGGCAACAATGAGCCCGGCCAACTCTTTGCGTTTGCGCACCAGAACCATGACGTCACCGGGGGTGGCGCGGCGCGGTTGGCCCACAGGTTGGCCTTTTACCAGCGGAAACCCTCTATCCATCCACGTGCGGACCTGCCGGGCGATTCGGTCAGCCAGCCGCCGGTCACTGCGCGAAAGCCAGTCTTCATCGCCTTCATCAGCACTGGCAATCGGTTCCTGAGCATCATCGGACTGTGCACCAAGAACGCGCCACAACACCACCTGCCCCGGGCGGTCCTGCCCGATGTGACGCTCAGCCGGCTTATCCAGACCAAACCCGAGATGACCGATTTCAGCAATTGCGCGATCAACAAATTCCAGGATCGAACGCGCCGTTCGGAAACTCCGGCCGAGATCAAGATCCTGCAGCCGCCTTGGATCAGCCGCCCCGCGCAACTCGGCAAGGTTGGCTGCCAGCCCGCCCATCTGGCCGCGCACACGCTCGCGCGCCAATGCAAAGTTTTCCGGGCTCGTGCCCTGAAAGCGAAAAATTGCCTGCTTGTAATCGCCTACCACAAACAGCGTGCGCAACTTGTCATCGCCCGCGCCGGCACCACTAAAGAAATCGCCAGTTAGCGCATCGATAATCTGCCATTGTGCGGCGTTGGTATCCTGCGCCTCATCGACGAGGATATGATCGAACCGGCGATCCAGCTTGTAGCGGATCCATTCCGCCAGTTCGCTGGTGTCGAGCAAACGCGCGGCCTGACGGATCTGGTCGTCGAAATCGATGTAACCTGCCCGTGCCTTGGCATCATCCCATGCGATCGAGAACTTGCGCCCCACCTCAAGCGCTGGCGTGAGAAAATCGGCAAGCTCCAGCAGCGCCTGCCGATCCCGTATGGCTTGGCAACAGGCGCTAACGGCAACCGCCGCCGCCTCGAACTGCTCCTCGAACTTTGCAACGTACCTTAGATTCTTGGGCGACCCCTCAAGTGTGAACAACGCTTTCTCGAGATCGTCCAGCTGGAACAGTCGTTCATCATCGTCTGCCACCAGCCACGCGGCGATAATCGCACTGGCGGCCTGTCCGGTAACCGCGCCCCACTGGCGATAAGCGGCAAGGCAGCATTCCAGAGCCGCGATATCAAACGCCTCATCGCTGCATAAAGCCGACAGATCGGCAGTGCTGGCAGTGCTGTCCAGACCAACCAACCGCAGCACGCTGGGACGCATCGGCGGCTGCCAGCCCCCTGGCCCCTCCCATGCTTCGCGCGCTTTGGCGCAGGCCAGCAGCCAGCCAGGAACCCGGTCTGGACCCATCCGGATCGACAGCAGCTCCAGCGCGGACAAGGTGGCGAAATCGTTGCTTCGCTCTGCCTCAAGCAGCATCTCGGCCAGAACATTGCGCAGCAACAGATCGCGGTCACGATCTTCCATTGCCTTCACGCCC
>JAFLDC010000476.1:0-1230 GCA_017302775.1 Sphingomonadales bacterium | reverse complement strand
GGTAACAAACCCGCTTCGCTTGGGAAGGCCGACAACAGCCATTGCGCGAAGGCATGGATCGTATCGATCCTTAGCCCCCCGCCCGGACAATCCAACACTTCGGCAAACAGGCGCCTTGCCCGTTTGCGGGCATCAGGCCCTGACGGGGCTCCGATCGCCTCCAGATCTTTGAACAGATCATCCTCGGCTATACGCACCCACCGCGCCAACACTTCGTTGATCCGGCTCGCCATTTCGGTGGCCCCGGCCTTCGTGAAGGTCAGGCACAATATCTGGTCGGGATGAACGTGATCCTGCAGCAGTAAGCGCAGAACACGAGCAGAGAGCACCTGGGTCTTGCCCGTACCGGCCGATGCCGACAGCCAAACTACCGCCGTCGGATCAACCGCTGGACGCTGTTCCGCTGTCAGCGGGAAGACCGCGCTCATGCGCCCTCCTCACCGCGTGCCTGCCATTCATCGAGGCGCATCAGCTGGTCATAATCATTAAATCCGCCAAGATCGGGATTAAGTCGAGCGCTGAAAGGCTCGTCTCCCTTGATCCAGCGCTCAATCGCATCGCGCAAAAAACGCTCGGTACTCGTCAGAAACTCAGCACGCGGCAAGCCAGCCTTGCGGCCTTCAGCAATCGGTTCGTAGACATAGCCGAACCCTGTCTCGCTGTCCTTGCTTTTACCGAATGACCAGTATTCGAACCCGTCCGGCTGCCCAGTAATCCCTGCAAAACCGCCTCCTTTGGCAATCAGGCCCAAGGTGCCAAGCTGCAGCGCAAAACCGTCGCGCACCTGGCTGCCCGACGGAGGCTTTCCGGTCTTATAGTCGACAATGACGACCGCGCCATCGGCACGCCGATCAATGCGGTCGGCTCTGCCGTGGATACGCACGCCGCAGAAGGTAATCTCTCCTTTGATTTCGCTGGCTTGCATGACGCGCCCGTCATCGGTGTGTTCAGCGATGCGGGCATCGACCCATTCCAGCCCCTTGGCGAGCCGCGGCCACCATAAACTCCTGGTAACTGGATGCGCCTGCATTGCCGCCAGTTCTTCTTGCGCAATCGCCAACAGTTCACCGGCCCGCCCTCCGGCCTTGTGCCAGCGCTCCATCACATTGTGCACCAATGTTCCTTGCCAGGCAGCGGACGGCACCGCGTCCAGCGGATCAAGCCGGCGCAGCCGCAAAATCGCGGATGCATAGAACTGATAGGGATCACCGCGCAGCCGGTCGATTGCAG
>JAFLDC010000475.1 GCA_017302775.1 Sphingomonadales bacterium | reverse complement strand
CTGAAGCCCTGGCAAGGCAAGCAACTTGTGCAGCCCTGTCTGTTCATTGGCGGTACGCGCGACCCGGCAACCACGCTGTTCGGCGCGGTGGCTGACCCGGTGGCGATGATGCGAATGTTCGCACCCAAGGTGGAGGGTCACGTCCTTGAAGGGGTGGGACACTGGACCCAGCAGGAACGCCCGGCAGAGGTTAATGCGTTGCTGATTGAATGGCTTGCGCGGCTTTGATCGACTTTTGGTTGCTTGAACGGCTTTTCCGCGATGCGTGGCCGGCACTGGAGGAGCACGAAGCGGACGGCTGGCTGGCGCGGCTGACCGGCGGTGATACCCGGCGACCCAATGCGATAAATCCGCTTGGTCCGAACGCGGGTGACGTCGGTGTTGCGATCGAGACCTTTCGTGCCGCTTACGCTGCTGCTGGTCTGCGTCTAATTGTGCGGCTGCCTGACTTCTGCGGGCAGGCCGATGCAGCGCTCGAGGCGCTGGGAATGCGGATCGAAGGTAAGACCCGGACGCTAGCTGCCGACCTGACGGGGCGGACGATGCCGCAGCATCCTGGCCTAATGCTCGCTCCGCACCCGACCAGGGACTGGATTGCTGCAAGGGCAGGTCCCAACGGCGATCCGGTGACCCAAGCCCTGTTGGACCGGCTGGCGATCCCTGCGCTGTTCGCAACCGTAAGAGCCAACGGTGCGGTGGCGGCGATCGGCTATGCCGCGATTGACCAAGGTGTAGCCGTGATCGAATCGATCCGCACTATGCCTGCGTTCCGGCGGCGTGGGCTGGGTTCGGTTTGCGTGGAAGCCCTACTGGCGGGCGCGGCGACCGCCGGTGCCCATACCGCAGCCTTGCAGGTGGATGCCGCCAACCAGGCCGGACTCGCGCTGTACGCCCGGCTCGGGTTCGACCGCCATCTTTATGACTATCATTATCGCGTGCCAGGATGACGGGTTACGCTTCAAACCCGGCTGCGACCCGCCTATAGGGCGCTCAACCATGAGCACCGCACCATCCCAAGCGATTCCCCTGCCTGCCGACTGGCGCGACTTTCTGTCGCTGACCAAGCCACGGGTCATGAGCCTGGTGATTTTCACCGGGCTGTGCGGAATGCTGGCCGCGCCGGTTCCGGTCAACCCGGTGATTGGTTTCGTTGCTATCCTGTGCATCGCGGTGGGAGCTGGCGGATCGGCCGCGCTCAACCAATGGTGGGAAGCCGATCTTGATGCGATGATGAAGCGAACCGCCGGGCGGCCCTTGCCCGCCGGGCGGATGGACCGCGCCGCGGCGCGCGATTTTGGGGTCGCCTTGTCTGTCGGATCGGTACTGGTCATGGGACTGGCGGTGGGCTGGCTGGCGGCCGGTATTCTGGCGTTCTCGATCTTTTATTATGCCGTGATCTACACGATCTGGCTTAAGCCGCGAACCCCGCAGAACATCGTTATTGGCGGTGGGGCAGGGGCATTTCCGCCGATGATCGGCTGGATTGCCGCCACGGGCGACATCACGCTGATGCCGGTGCTGCTGTTCGCGATCATCTTCTTCTGGACCCCGCCGCATTTCTGGGCGCTCGCGCTATTTGTCGAGACAGACTACGCCAAGGCCGGAATTCCGATGATGCCCGTGGTTGCGGGGCACCAGTCGACCCGGCGTCAGATATTGATCTATGCCGTGCTGATGCTGCCGATCAGCCTTGCGCCGTTCTGGCTGGGGGTTGCCGGATGGGTCTATGGCGCCAGCGCGCTCGTGCTCTCGGCGGTATTCCTCCTGCTCAGCCTGCGCGTAGCAGTGTTCCGCGGGGAGGCCGCCGATATGGACATGCGGCCTGAAAAGCGCCTGTTCGGCTATTCCGTGCTGTATCTCTTCGTGCTGTTTGCCATGCTGGTGGCGGACCGTTATCTGGTTGGATTGCCTTCATGACCATTCAAGACCCCGATCCGAACACGCAGCGCAAGCAGATCATCGCGTCGCGCAACCGGGTGCTGGCATTGGTATTGCTTGCACTGGTGGTGCTGTTCTTCTTTATCACCATTGCGAAAATGGGCTGACCGATGGCCAGTGTACCCACAGCCGGGAATCGCAACCGCCGTACCGCCCTGATCGCGCTGGCCGGTGCGCTGGCAATGCTTGGACTGGGCTTTGCTGCGGTCCCGCTATACCAAATGTTCTGTCAGGTAACCGGATTTGGCGGCACGACACAGCGCGCCAGTTTGGCAGAGGCGCAGGCCGTGCAAGTCGGTGCGACAACAATATCGGTCCGCTTTGACAGCAACACCGATCCCGCATTGCCCTGGAAATTCGCGCCGATGCAGATCACGCAGGACATGGCGATCGGCACTCGTAAAATGGCCTTCTATCGTGCCGAGAACCTGTCCGATAAGCCGATTACCGGGGTGGCCAGTTTCAACGTCCAGCCGGAACTCGCCGGTTTGTACTTTAAAAAGGTTCACTGCTTCTGCTTCAACCAGCAGACGTTGAAGCCGGGTGAAGTGGTTGAAATGCCGGTCCAGTACTATGTTGACCCGGCAATCTTGAAAGACCCCGAAGCTGCGCGGATCAAGCAGATCACGCTAAGCTATACCTTCCACCCATCGGCAGACCAGAGCGCGGCGGGGAAAGTGGCCGCAAATGGGCTGGACCCGGCTGCGCGGGCGCGATAAGGGCGTTGAGATTCATGGGGGGCGGATCGCCGCCCGGCACAAGGCTTGATAGGGAAAACCAGCACCA
>JAFLDC010000474.1 GCA_017302775.1 Sphingomonadales bacterium | reverse complement strand
GCTTCTTATGCCGTGGCATGCCCTTTCTGCGTGGATATGAACTCCCATGAATATCGCAAACATGGGATCACAGATGAAGAAGCTGAAGGAATCCTTTCCGTACCAGTAGGGCAGTCGAAATAAGCCCTTGTCCGCATAGGTTTGCAGGCGATCCCAGAAGGCGGCCTGGTTGAAGAGGTCGAAGCGATGCCATTGACCGGGCTTGCCGCCGAAGGTCTGCTGATCGCCCACGCTGTAAAGGTGGCCGATGGCGTTGCGCGGGATCAGTTCCGACTGGAAGATCGTCGCGACCAGATCGGCATACAGCGCCGGATCAATCGTGTCGCGCCAGCCCCATTCGGCGTCGAGGCTGCCATCGGCGAAGAAATGCACCAAGCCGATCTCGCCAATCGCGAGCGGCAGGTAGTGACGCGCGATGTCTGGCACGCGCTTGAAGATCTCGTCGACGCGGTCGATGTGACCGGCGCGCGGGCCGTTGGTGGCGAAGTAGGCGTGCGGCGCGAGCCACACGAGCGGGTGCTGCTGGCTGTCGATGCGCGGCCGGTTGACGGCGGCGGCCAGCTCGAACAGCGCTTTGCTCTGGCCGATCTCATCAGGCCGGTAGCGCGGGTTGATGGGCGGCAGCAGATGCTCATCGCGGTAGCCGCCCGGATTGCCGGTGGCGATCTTGTAATGCACGGACGCCCAGCCGCGCGGCGCGGTCAGGTCGATGATCTTGCGGCTGAACTCGGTCTGCTTGCTGAAGGGGTTGGTGAGCGACTCGTTGTAGGCCGCGCCCACACAGCCGATCTCCAGCACGTTCTGGAAGTAGCGCACCCATTCCTCGGGCGTGATCTTGTTGGGCATTTCCTCGTCTTTGAGGTGGTTGCGCCACTTGCGGTAGAAGACGGTGGTTTGTGGCCGCCGCTTGCGGAACTCGTAGGCAAGGCTGAAGGCTTCCTTCTCGTGGGTCGCCTCGACGATGGTCACCTGCGCCATGTTGAAACGGTCGGCCAGCTCGAGGCAGTAGACCGGATCAAGCTGGGCGCTGTCGAGAATGTTCATGGCAAGGTTGTTGGGCGGCTGGAGCATGTGTCACCTGCGAGGAAGCTACTGCCGCCAGCGTGAGCCAGCGGCAGGCGGATCAATCATCAAAATGGGAATGATCAGAGGTAAGACAGGATGTTGCTAAAGATATTGCCGATGGTCGGCCCCAGCAGCGCCAGCACCACGATGACGACGACGGCCACCAGCACCAGAATCAACGCGTATTCGACCAGCCCCTGTCCATAGGGGGATGCCCGCTGCGACTGAATATCATCGCGGGATGTGCCGAGCAGGGGAACGCCGCCTTTGACCGTGTTGTACCAGAGCGCCGAACCGCCCGCTGTGCCGAGCAAAATGGTCAAGATGGCCGTTGCCAGACTCGCGCCGGTGTCGAAGTAGCTGCGTACACCCGCCGCGTCGGTGATCCATGCCAGCACAATGACCGCGACCGAAACCCCGATATTGAGGATTTGCGCGGGGATGACGTTGAGCGCCTCGATGCGTTTCAAAAGCTGCACCAGCAGGCTGACGAGCGGACTCGCACCGACGAACCCCACCAGCAGCGTGAACAGCGCGTCCGACGCCTCGCCGGGTGTGGGGATCGTGCCATAGGGACTGTCGGCGGGCGGCGCGTCCTGCGCAACGGTGAGCGGGATCAGCACGCCGAAGAGCACGGTCAGCAGCGCGATGATCATGAGAAAACGAAAAACGAACTGAGAACGGGAAGCGGGTCGCATGAGGATTGCCTTTCATAGACTCGTAAACGACAAAAAACAGGCTATCAGGTTTCCTCAGGGGATTTGTCGGGGGTGGCAACTGCCGCGTATTCACCGGTGGCACGGCGTTCGGCGATGGCACGGCGGGTTTGCTCGTGCAGCAGCCGCGCCTCGTGCAGGATCGTGCCGATCAGCGCGCCGGTCTGCTCGTTGTAATTGGTGAGGGTTTCGGTGATGCGCCGTTCGAGGTAGGTGTTGGCGAAGGTCTGTTCCTCGGATCGTTTTTCATCCATCGCCGCCAGCTGCTTGAAGGCTTGGTTGATGGTCTCGGCTTGGGTGGTGGCGAGCTTTTCAATCGCCGACGAGTTGAGCACAGCCGAATCGCGCTGCGCCGAGGCCATGTTGTCGAGCGAGGTGGCGAGCATATCGATTTTATTAATCGAGGTGATGACGGTGTCGAGCGCTTTGCTGGCCTGCTCGTCGCTGGCCTTCTGCGACTCGGACGCTGTCTTGTTCTGCGCCGCCAGCATGCGCACGGCGTACAGCAGCACGAACAGCGCGATCACGAGAATGAGCTTCTCGATGCTCTGGCTGAAGACGATGTCGGCCAGCCCCTTCAAGTCGTCGATCTGAAACAGTGGTGACGCCTGCATAAAAACATCCCCTGTACCTGATATTGCTCACAGGGTAGCGCAGGCTGAAATGCCATTTGTTATTTCGGCAGTGTGTCGGCGCGGGCAGCAGTTTGGATCTTCAATTCGTGGCGCAGCAGTTCGATCTGCGCGAGCAGCCCCAGCATGATGCGGCGCTGGGCACTGAGGGCGAAGGCGAGGTTGATGTCGTCCTCGGTGATGACATCACGCGCGATCTTGTCCAGCAGCTGCGCGCGCTTGCTGGCGTCGGCCTGCTTGGCCGCTTCTTTGGCCGCGTCCGCTTCGGTACGCTGGCGCTCGGCGGCCTGATGCGCCTCCCGACGCCCCTGTATTTCGGCTATCTCTTTATCGCTCAGCCGCACTTCCACTTCCATCCACTGACCATCC
>JAFLDC010000473.1 GCA_017302775.1 Sphingomonadales bacterium | reverse complement strand
AGGCCAGCAGCAGGCCGACGATCGGCCAGAACCCACCATCGGCCAGCAGGAAACTGGTGGATCGCAGATGATCGGCAATCACCCGGTGGCTGGCCTGGCTTTCGCCGGTAGCCGGCACTCCGGTGAGGTTGACCGAGGCCGCGATCAGCGCCTTGAAGGTATCGGTATCGTAGTTGTCATGCACGCCCTGCATCACCGCCGCGATCCGTTCCAGTCCCATACCGGTATCGATGCTGGGCTTGGGCAGTTCGCCGGTGATCTCACCCGCGGTCTGTTCGAACTGCATGAACACCAGATTCCAGATCTCGATAAAACGATCGCCATCTTCCTCGGCCGATCCGGGCGGACCGCCCCAGATGTGATCGCCGTGATCATAAAATATTTCCGAGCATGGGCCGCATGGACCGTCATCGCCCATCGCCCAGAAATTGTCTTTGGTGGAGATGCGGATGATCCGGTCTGCGTTCAGCCCGGCGATCTTCTGCCACAGGGCAAACGCCTCATCATCGGTGTGATAGACCGTGACCAGCAGCTTGTCCTTGGGCAGTCCCCAGTCCCGGGTCAGCAGGGTCCAGGCGTGCGTGATCGCCTGTTCCTTGAAGTAATCGCCAAAACTGAAATTGCCCAGCATCTCGAAAAAAGTGTGGTGCCGCGCGGTGTAGCCGACATTGTCGAGATCGTTGTGCTTGCCGCCGGCACGAACGCATTTCTGGCTGCTGGTCGCGCGGGGAAAGGCGCTTGCCTCCAGCCCGGTAAAGACGTTCTTGAACGGCACCATCCCGGCATTGGTGAACATCAAGGTCGGATCATTGTAAGGCACCAGCGGCGCAGACTGCACCACCTCGTGCCCGGCCTGGCCGAAGTATTCAAGGAAAGAGCGGCGGATTTCGTTCGTCGAAGTCATGCCGCCGCCGATAAGCCACGGCTCGCCCAGCGGCAAGCGTGGTTTTCAGGCGCTGGCGGTCACAATCCAGGCCGCAGCGGCCAGTGCGACCAGATTACCACTGCGGTGCTGCTCCAGCCAATCGCGCATCCAGCCTAGCGCACGTTGCCGTGCCGGTTCCTCCAGTGCGCGCAGCGCCGGCGCAGCAGGACCAATCCGTCCGAACAGCTCCAACGCATCAGCCACGGGATTTTCGCCCACACCGGCGACATAAGCGAAATCCACGGCACTGAGCTCAATGCTCTGCCATCCAGCCTGACCCAGGATCGATCGTACGTGCGCTTCATCGGCAAAGGCGAATGGGCCCGGAGCGGTCGGATCAGGATTGGGGGGGAGCTCAAGCAGGCTGGCAAGTTCACTGGCCCAAGGATTAAGGCGCGGGCTGCGAAAGCATGAGAATATCAATTCGCCGCCAGGCCGGGAGATGCCGCGCAGATGGCTGAATGCGGCGCGCGGATCGTCAAAGAACATTACGCCATGGCGCGAAATCAGCTTGTCAGGGCGAAACTCTGGAGAAGACCAGGCCGCCGCATCGCCTACTTCGAAGCGGACATTGGAATGGTCGGTTCCGCGTTGCCGGGCAACCTCCACCAAGGCAGGCGAAACGTCCAAACCCAGCACCTTGGCACTGGCGTTGCCCCGCGCTACGGCAAGCGAAAGTTCACCTGCGCCGCACCCGACGTCCAGGATGCCTTGCCCGTCGCAACCACCGATCCGGCTGAGCAACCGCTCGGTCAGTCCGGCGAACGCCCGGTCAGTCAGGCGGAAATTGTCCGCCCAGGTTTGTCCCACGGCTGCGCGCCAGTCAGATCCTGTAGTCATGCTGCACAAGCTAAGCCCTGCCCCGTTGCTGCACAAGAAACATTCGCTGCGCAGTTTGCACTTGCGACTCGCCATCAAGAGGCAGAGCATCCCCCTATTCCAAGCGCCCGGTTGCGCAGGATAGCCAGCGCCCGGCGCGCCTCGAACAACGCGAGGAGGCGATGATGGGCAGCACCCCCAATGGTACGAACAACGGCAATAAATCGACCCGTGCGGTCGCTCTGGTGGGGCCGGCCGGCACGGGCAAGACCAGTCTGGCAGAAGCATTGCTGTTCGCCAGCGGCACCACCACGCGCCAAGGCCAGGTCGATGCCGGATCGAGCATTGGCGATACCAGCCCCGAAGCGCGTGCGCGGGGCAGTTCCACCGAATTGAACCTGTATCATTTTGACTACATGGGCGATCGTTTTGCCCTGATCGATGTGCCCGGCAGCACGGGCTTCGCTGCCGATGGCCTGGCTGCGCTGCGATCGGCGGACATGGCGCTGGTGGTGGTCGACCCTGCCCCGGAACGCGCTGGACTGGCAGAACCAATGCTGCGCCAGCTGGACGAACTGGGCCTGCCGCATGCCATATTCATCAACAAAATCGAACATGCCCGCGCCGGTGCCGTGCGCGATCTGATTGCGGCGCTGCAACCGCTCAGTCGCGAGCCGCTCGCCCTGCGGCAGATCCCGATCCGCCAGGGCGACGCCGTCACGGGCTACGTCGATCTCGCGCTGGAACGCGCTTATCGGTATCGTCCCGGCAAGCCGAGCGAGCAGGTCGATATTCCCGGCGACCTGCTTGAGCGCGAACAGACCGAGCGGACCCATCTGCTGGAAACATTGGCCGATTTCGACGACGCGCTGCTGGAGGCGCTGTTGCTCGACGAAGCACCCGATCAGGCCGCTATCATGGCGGATCTTGCTATCGACACGGCGGAAAACAAGGTTGTCCCGGTGGTGTTGGGCTCGGCCCTCGGGGATGGCGGGGTTCACCGCCTGCTCAAACTGCTGCGGCACGAAGCGCCGCCACCCGC
>JAFLDC010000472.1 GCA_017302775.1 Sphingomonadales bacterium | reverse complement strand
GCATCAGGCCCTCGGTCATGCGCGTGGAGGCCGTCGGTGCCAGGCAGTTGACCCGGATGTCGTGCCTGGCGCCTTCGAGCCCCAGCGTCTGCATCAATCCCACCAGTGCCATCTTGGCGGCGCCATAGTGCGATTGCCCGAAGTTGCCGTAAAGCCCGGACGACGAGGTCGTCATCACCACGCGGCCATACTTCTGCGCCACCATGATCGGCCACACGGCCTGGGTGCAGTGCACCGCCCCCATCAGATGGACCTCCAGCACGAGTCGGAAATCGTCCAGATCCATCTTGGCGAAGGTCTTGTCACGCAGGATGCCGGCGTTGTTGACCAGGATGTCGATGCGGCCCCAGGCATCCATCGCCTGCGCCACCATGGCCTGCACCGCAGCATGGTCGGTGACCGAGGCGGCATTGGCGAGTGCCTGAACCGGGCAGCCCCCAAGTCTATTCCATCGCTGCGCATCGCGGGTTTGCCGATGCCTTGGTAGCTGGTCTGATCCCGCGCTACGGCGACAAGGATGTTGGTCTGGCGCGGTTGACCTTGCTCCTGCCGAGCAGCCGAGCGATGCGGATCGTCACCGAAGCATTCGTGAGACTGTCCGGCGGAGGTATGTTGCTGCCGCGATTGGTCACGATCGGCGATCTTGATCTCGATGAAACGCTGGGGCCATTGCTCGACCCAATCGGCGCGGGTGCTACCTTACCGCCGGCAGCCGACCCTGTTCGTCGCTGGTTGCGGCTTGCCGAGCTGCTCAAAGCGGAACTGGGTGACGAGGCGCCAAATGCTCCCGGTTTGTTGCGGCTGGCCTTCGAGGCGGGACGCACCATGGATCGGCTGACGATCGAGGGGGTTGAACTGGGCGATCTGCTGCAGGACCGGATCGCCGGTATCGTCGGCGAACTCGCGCACCATTGGCAGCTTTCGACGCGCACGTTTGCAAGGGTCCAGGCACATTGGCTGGCGGAGCTGGCAGCGCGTGGTGAAGTCGATGCGCCAGCCCGGCGTAACTTGCTGTTCGATCATGCGGCGCGGCGATGGCGTGATTGCCCGCCTGCCTATCCAATTGTTGCGGCGGGCGTGACCAGCGCTTCGCCAGCCCTGGCGCGGCTACTGCGTGTCATCAGCGAGCTGCCCAAGGGTGCAGTAGTCCTGCCTGATCTTGATCTTTCTTTGGATTCGCAGGTGTGGGAAGCCCTGGGCAGCGCTGGGGTAGCAACCGAACCGGATGCGCCCCCCTTCGGTGCGCGTGACGCTCTGACGCACCCACAGTACCACCTCAAGTTGCTCCTGAATCGCATGGGCATATCGCGCGACGAAGTCGATCCATGGCACCGCGCGGGCTTGGCGGCTGCCCCGCCAGAGCGCAGCAAGGCAATCTCCAACCTGTTTCTGCCGCCTGAGGCGAGCGCATGCTGGGTTGATCTCAGGCCTGAGCAGCGCCGCCTGGCCGGCGTGCGGTTGATGGAATGCGCCCATCCGGCTGAAGAGGCGCAGGCGATTGCCCTGTTGATTCGTCAGGCGCTCGACGAGCCGGAGAAACGGATCGCACTGATTACGCCTGATCGCGGTCTGGCTGGTCGGGTTGTAGCCAATCTGAAGCGCTGGAACATCATGGCTGATGATACGGCCGGCCTGCCATTGCCGCAAACGCCGGCTGGGCGGGTGCTGCTGTTGCTTGCAGAACTTGCTGCCAGTCAGGCAGCGCCGGTGCCCTTGCTGGCCTTGCTGACCCATCCGTTGGTGGGTGCTGGTGAAGGCCGGCCGGAATGGCTGGGCCATGCCCGCGCGCTCGATCTGGCGCTGCGCGGCCCGCGCCCCATGCCTGGGTTCGTACCGATCCGGGCGGCGGTGGCAAGGTTGGCCAAGCGGGACCGCGAGCCGGGAATTGCCCAGTGGTGGGAGAGCGTTGAGACGATTCTATTGCCGCTTATCGAAATGCCGGACGGGATAGACCTGGCCAAGGCGCTAGACCGGCTGGCGTCCGCTGGCGAAGCGCTGTGTGGCGCACGCCTGTGGAGTGAGGCTGACGGGCGTGCGCTATCGAGCTGGTTCGAGGGGCTCCGCGATGCTGCGTCTGCCGTTAGCACTCAGCTTAATCCGGAAGATTTGCCCCGCGTGTTGCGTGATGCGATGGAGCGCGTCGCGGTTCGGCCACCGTGGGGCGGACATCCGCGCGTGGCGATCTACGGTTTGCTCGAATCGCGCGTGAGCCGAGCCGATCTGGTCATTTGCGCAGGGCTGAGCGAAGGCAGTTGGCCGGCCGCGCCAAACCCGGAACCGCTATTGCCGCCAGCGGTGCTGCGAGCCCTGGGCGTCCCCGCGGGCGAGTTCCGGATTGGACTTGCTGCCCACGATCTGGCCGGGGCACTAGGTGCGCCGCAAGTGGTGTTGAGCTGGGCGCAGCGGGATGAGAGTGGACCTGTCATCCCAAGCCGATTTGTCCTGCGGGTTGAGGCGATGTTGGGTGAATTGGCCGCATCGCATCGCGAGCATGAAATGGTCGCGATGGCGCGCGCAATTGATCATTTGCCTCCGTCGCTGCCCTATCCTCGTCCCAAGCCGCGGCCCGATCTTGTCCAACGCGACGTCCCCCTGGCGGTTACTGCAATCGACCGGCTGCGCGGTGATCCCTATCAGTTCTATGCATCCGCGATTTTGCGGCTGCGCCGGCTTGATCCGCTGGACGCGGTGCCGTCCGCTGCCTGGCAAGGAACATTGGTGCACAATGCGATGGAGCGCTGGCACAAGGCCGGAGGGCGGGCCGGTGAACTGTTGGCGATTGCGCAAGAAGA
>JAFLDC010000471.1 GCA_017302775.1 Sphingomonadales bacterium | reverse complement strand
CCGCCGGCTGCAATGTGCTGCTGCATGCGATGCTGGAGCGGGCGGGGGTGGCGCCCTAGGGTCTCGCCGGCACGTCCCCGCTGCTCGCGCCTGTCGGCCAACGGCCACTCCGCGCGCAGTCTACTGGCTCATCTGCAGGCCTTCCGCGGCCGGCACAACACTCGGCCGTACAGCTCAGCTCGGGCATCTTGTTCGGCAGCGCCAGACCGAGACCGAAAGGCGCGTCCCTTCTCGTTCGGGCAGCATGAGCGTAGCCGAACGAAATCCAAAAATCTGATTGGCGTCAACAATTTTGCGGAAAATTCTTAAGAAGGTTAGGGATTCTCTGGAGAACGTTGAAGTTATAGTGAGTTGCCCACCGCCCAGCGGCCAAGCGTTGTCCTGCACGCTGTTTGGTGGAGATGGCTCTTTGCTATCACTGGCCTAGAGCGTTGTCGTCGCAGTAGGTATGGATGAGAAATACATGATTGGACTCAAGACTGTTGCTGCAACTCTGCTCGTCGGGCTGTTGGCCGGTTGCTCGACTTTCACAACCCCTCGCTATTCGATCAGTGCGGACACGAATGTCGCTCTGAAGGCGCTCGGTGAATCGAACATCGGTGTTGGCCCGTTTGTCGGTCCGCCGAGCTTTGATAGTGCCTGCAGAGCGGCAGGCCCTCTCTCGCCGCCGGACGGCATGTCGCATACCGCCTACATCAAGAAGGCCTTCGAAGACGAGTTCAAGGTGGCCGGGATCTATGCGGCTGGATCGCCCAAACGCACGATTTCTGGGACAGTGAACAAGATTCAGTTCTCGTCGGCGCGCGGATTGACGGGCGGATCTTGGGACATCGACCTCACGCTGGCTTCCTCGAACGGGGCCAAGATGCAGGTCCTGGAGCACTATGAGTTCGAGAGCGGGTACGTCGCGGATACGGCCTGCAAGCAGACCGCTGAGGCCTACTTTCCTGCGGTGCAAAACTTGATTGCCAAGGCTGTTCGCTCACCAGAGTTCAAAACTCTGTTGAAGTAGCGCTGGCGTGCGACTGGCGCCATGGGTGGACGCCATGCGCGCTTTGCATCCGCACGCCTCGAACATGCGGGACAGCCAATTCGCTCGGTCGAGCAAGGCCTCAGAGCAGGCTACTGCTACCGGCTGTCACGCTGACTCTCGCTGCTTGCGACGGTGGCAACACAGCGGGAACCGGCACCGGCACGGTTCCCGACGCATCGGGCCTGCCGCCAACGGCGACAGCGCCTGGCGCCACGCTGGAGACTGACGTCGCACGTCTTCGCGTACTGCGCGCGGGTGCGACATGGCGCTACACCGGCATCATGCGTCCGATCGGCGCTCCGGCTGGCACCTACACCAATTTCGCCACGCACGCGCATCGCCGGCGTGTCCTCCAGGCCCTTGTGCAGGTCGTAGAAGGCGCGGAGCTGCGTCGGGTCGTTACGGGGCTCCTTGAAGCTGGGCGGGCGCCGCGACGCAGCCCGCCCGGCGCGGCAGCGATTGCCGTTCAGGGCAAGTCCCCTGTCAATGGCCGGCGCTTCCGGGACAATGCGCCCGCGCCTGAATCTTGCTAGCGCCTCCCACACCCATCCAACCGCCAGGAGAACATCAATGAACGCCTCCCGCCGCCTGACCCTGTGCGCCGTGGCCGCCGCCGCTGCTTTTAGCCTGCCCGCCTGGGCGCAGACCAAGACCAAGGTCGCCGCCATCTACACCGTGCCGGTGGAACAGCAGTGGGTGAGCCGCATCGACAAGGCGTTGAAGGCCGCCGCCGCGCGCGGCGAGATCGAGTACGTGTTCTCCGAGAACGTCAGCAACGCCGACTACGAGCGCGTGATGCGCGGTTATGCCGAGAAGGGCAACACCGTGATCTTCGGCGAGTCCTTCGCGGTGGAGGCGGCGGCGCGCAAGGTGGCCAAGGACTATCCCAAGGTCAGCTTCGTCATGGGCAGCTCGGGCAAGCCGCAGGAGCCCAACTTCGCGGTCTTCGACAACTACATCCAGGAGCCGGCCTACCTGACCGGCATGATCGCCGGCGGCATGACCAAGAGCAACAAGATCGGCATGGTCGGCGGCTTCCCGATCCCCGAGGTCAACCGGCTGATGAACGCCTTCATGGCCGGCGCGAAGGAAGTGAATCCGAAGGCCGAGTTCATGGTCACCTTCATCAACAGCTGGTTCGACCCGCCCAAGGCCAAGGAAGCCGCCTTCGCGATGATCGACAAGGGCGCCGACATCCTGTACGCCGAGCGCTTTGGCGTCAGCGACGCCGCCAAGGAAAAGGGCAAGCTGGCCATCGGCAACGTCATCAACACCCAGGACAAGTATCCGGACACGGTGGTGGCCAGCGCGCTGTGGAACATGGAGCCCACCGTCGACGTGGCGCTGAAGGCGGTGAAGGACGGCAAGTTCAAGGCCGAGGACCTGGGCAAGTATTCGACGATGCGCTTCAAGGGCAGCGAGCTGGCGCCGCTGGGCAGCTTCGAGAAGAAGGTGCCGGCCGAGCTGGTCGCCAAGGTCAAGGCCAAAGAAAAGGCCATCCTCGACGGCAGCTTCAAGGTGGCGGTGGACGACAACCAGCCCAAGCCGACGGCCAAGTAGCCTATCCGCGAAAGATGCCCGGCCAGCCGCGGCGCCGGGCATTTTGTTTTGCCTGGCCATGAATACCGACCCCGTGCTGCGCCTGCAGGGCATCACCAAGCGCTTCGGCCGCCTGGTGGCCAACGACGCCATCTCGCTGGAACTGCAGCGCGGCGAGGTGCTGGCGCTGTTGGGCGAAAACGGCGCCGGCAAGAGCACGCT
>JAFLDC010000470.1 GCA_017302775.1 Sphingomonadales bacterium | reverse complement strand
GACCTGGTCTTATGTCACCCAGCGGCCGGACTGGGTACTGGCCCGAGAAGAAATGGCAGCCCGCGCCCGCGCCGTTGAAACACGATTGTCCGATGCCTTGCACGCCCGCCTGACCGAACGGTTCGTCAACCGGCGCACTTCCGTGCTGATGAAGAAGCTTGGCCCGGATGCCGCGCTGCTACCGGTCAACCTGGTTGCTGATGAGGTGCAGGTCGATGGCGAAACCATCGGCCATCTGGCGGGATTCCGCTTCGCGATCGATCCGCAATGCCGCCTCGCCGATCGCAAGTTGCTGCTGGCCGCCGCGGAGCGCCATTTGCCGGCGCTGCGGGCAGAGCGGGCAAGCGTCCTGCTGGCCGCCCTGGCGGATGGCAGCGCCCGGCTGGCCCTGGCCGGTCCGCAACTGACCTGGGACGATGAACCGGTTGCCCGGCTGACGCCGGGGCGCAGCATATTGTCTCCGCGCATCGTGCTTGATCCCGCCCTCACCGCGTTGGCGGCGGATCAGCGCAAGCAGCTGGCGGACGGGCTGGAGCGCTGGCTCGACCAGTCGCTTGCCGTGCTGGATCCGTTGCGCCGGATCGAAATCGGCGCGCGTGACGCTGCCGCCGGATCGGAACTGCGGGCGCTGCTGATCAAACTTGTCGACGGAGGCGGCATGCTCGATCGCAGCGGGTCGGGCATTGATCTGCTGTCCGCCCGGCAACGCGAGCGACTGCGTCAGGTTGGCGTCAGAGTCGGCGCGCTTGATCTGTTTGTTCCCGCCATGCTGCGTCCGGCGGCGCTGATGGGCTGGCGGGTTCTGCAGGCGGCCCAGGGGCGGGCGGTGCCAGCCCCCGTTCCCGGCATGCCCCCGGTCGTGCCAGTACCCGGCAAAACCCCAACCCCGCCGGGGTATCGTCGTCTCGGCAAACAAGCCCTGCGGATTGACCTGGCTGAAAAGCTGCTACGCGCCACACACGAAGTGCGCATATCCGCCAAAGGCAAGCCGTTTGCGCTTGACCCGGCCCATGCCATATCAACCGGGCTGACCACCGCTGCCTATGCCTATCTCCTGCGGCTTGGCAACTTCGCCGCGGCGGTTCCCCGGCCCCTGCCGCAAGGGATGTATGGCCCTCCACGGCCGCCGCTATGGCGTTGGCGTCCGGCGCGTCGGTCAGCCGACGCCAGGCTGGTTCCGCCTCCCGATCCGGGCCATGCCTTTGCCGCATTGGCCGCGCTGGTTCGCTGATGCGGATCGACAAACTGTTGTGGTTCCTGCGACTGGCCGCGTCCCGCAGCTTTGCCCGGCAATGGCTGGAGGAAGGCCATATCAGGGTGAACGGCCGGCGAATCGACAAGCCCAGCACCACTATCCGCTGCGGCGATGTACTGACCCTGCCGCTGCGCAGCCGGGTGGCAATTGTGGAGATTGTTGCCCTGCCCCAGCGCCGCGGACCGTCAGCCGAAGCGCAGGCCTGCTATCGGATGCTTGACGGCGCGGCGGAAATTCCCATAGCAGCAAGCGATAACAATTCGCCTTAGGGGACCTGATTGCCATGACCTATGTCGTCACCGATGCCTGCATCAAGTGCAAGTACACTGACTGCGTGGAGGTTTGCCCGGTCGATTGCTTCTATGAAGGTGAGAACATGCTGGTGATCAACCCCAGCGAATGCATCGATTGCGGCGTGTGCGAGCCGGAATGCCCGGCCGAGGCGATCCTGCCCGATACCGAATCGGGGCTGGAGCAGTGGCTCGAGCTGAACGCCAAGTATTCCGCCGAATGGCCCAACATCACCCAGAAAAAGGATCCGCCGGCCGACGCTGACGAGCACAAGGGCGAAGAAGGCAAGTTCGACAAGTTCTTTTCGGCTGAGCCCGGCGACGGCGACTGATTGCCGCGGCGATTGCGAATCGCCGCCTGCCCAGCATTGAAACACCCCACGGGAACCGTCAGGATTCTCGGCGCTGGTAATTATGTTACAGTCGTGTTATATAATAGCACGATGACGGCAGGTGCCTACCTGCGTCACAGAGTGGCATCAGACAAAAGCGGGAGGCACAGGCGGTAGATGCAAGCATCGGACCGGGCAATCAGCCTGCTGTCCGATTTCGGCATCGCCAGCCCAGGCCGAAGGGAGCCGCAGGCTCCGGTTTCCGCGATTTGAAAGGACTGTACATGGTAGCCAAGGCCCACGCCTTTGACGTTGGTGACTACGTTGTCTATCCCAAGCACGGGGTTGGCAGGGTGATTGAACTGCAGGAGCAGGAAATCGCCGGCATGACTCTGGAGCTTTATGTTCTCCGTTTTGAAAAAGAACGCATGACCCTACGGGTGCCGACCAACAAGGTCGAAGCCATCGGGATGCGCAAACTGTCTTCCGACAAGACCCTGCGCGAGGCGCTGGATACCCTGAAGGGCAAGCCCAAGGTCAAGCGGACCATGTGGTCGCGCCGCGCTCAGGAATACGAAGCAAAGATCAATTCCGGCGATTTGGTTTCAATCGCCGAAGTCACCCGCGACCTGTTCCGGGCCGACGATCAGCCGGAACAGTCCTATTCCGAACGTCAGATCTTTGAAGCCGCTTCATCACGCCTCGCGCGTGAACTGGCCGCGATGGAAAAGACCGACGAGCCGGCAGCACTCAAGAAGATCCTGGCGATCCTCAACGAGCATGCACCGAAATACTATGCAGAGGCAGCGGTCAGCGAATAAACCTGCTGGCCACATCGCGGCATCTGAAAAGGCCGTCCCCGGTGGGGGCGGCCTTTTCGTTGGTATGGCCCCTTGAACCATGTGCTTTGCTGTATTAT
>JAFLDC010000047.1 GCA_017302775.1 Sphingomonadales bacterium | reverse complement strand
GATTGCCATGATAGATCGCACCGCCGTCCCGTCCAAAGTACTGTCACATGGCGAAACCGAGCCGTGGCGTACCAGCAGCTCCGGCGACGTAGATGCCTATGATCCGTTCATCCAGAAAATCGAAGCCAAGATCGACGCCCTGCTGGGTTTGCCACACGAGTACGGCGAGACGATGCAAGGCCAGCGCTATGAGCCCGGCCAGCAGTTCAAATATCATCTCGACTTGTTCTGGACCAAGGCGGAATACTGGAAAGCTGAGAGCAAACGCGGCGGGCAGCGTTCGATCACCGCCATGGCCTATCTCAACGATGTGGAGGCTGGCGGGGATACCGAGTTTACCCAGATCGGCATGTCAATAAAGCCACGCCGCGGCGCCCTGCTGATCTGGAACAACAACCTGCCAAACGGCATGCCCAACGAAAATACGATGCACGCCGGAATGCCGGTGATACAGGGCGTCAAATATGTCCTGACCAAGTGGTACCGGTCGCGCAAATGGGGGAACTAATGGATTTTTCTTTGAACCGGCGGCGCTTTGCTGCGGGACTTGCGTCGAGCGCCGCACTGGCGACCATACCGGTCAGCGCGGCGCTTGCCGCCCCGATAGCTCCCGCACCCAGCGGAGAGGACGGCAAGCTGATGGCGCTCTTCCGCGAAACTGCGCGGCGGGAGGATGCGATCGATCCGCTCGGACTCATCTACCGCGGCGGCAAGCCCAACATCACCGCTTTCCGGCAAATGTTTACCGACTTGGCCGTCCGTCAGCGCCGCGGAGTGGTTCGGTGGGCCCTGGCCGGTCTGGGCAAGATCGATCGGGCTAGGCTCAGCCCCGAGCGCCAAATTTCCTACGATGTTTTCCTGCGGGATCGACGCGAGGCCGAGTTGTGGTTGCAGCCCGACATGGTTGCGCTCACACTCGTTCGCCCCCTGACACATTTCGGCGGACTGCACATCGAGTTTCCGTCATTGATGAGCAAGGGTGGGTCGCTGCCATACGATGACGACGACGACTATCGCCGCAATCTGGAGCTGCTGCGCGCATTCCCCGAAGTATTGGACAACATTGTCGCCCGGTTCCGCGACGGGATGGAAAGCGGCGTCGTCGAAACCCGGATGACGACTCAAAACATGGTGGCTCAGATCGACAATTTGCTGGCGCAGCCGGTCGATCAAAGCCCCCTCACTTCAGCGGTTCACGATTTCCCTGCCGCAATCCCGCCGGGTCGACGCAGCACCTTGCTACGCCTCTATTCCGACACCGTCGAACGCCAGGTCTATCCCGCATATCGCCGCCTGCGTGCCTTCCTGAACGATGAATACCTGCCGGCCGCACGTGAAACGGTCAGCATATCGGCGATGAAGGGCGGGGCCAGCTATTATCGCAAGGCGATCGAAAACCAGACGACACTCAAACTAGACCCCGACGCCGTTCATCAGCTTGGTCTGGGAGAGGTAGCGCGGATTCAGCGCGAAATGGATGGCGTACGCAAAGCGCTGGGGTTCGCTGGCCCGCTGTCAGCCTTTTTTGACGAGATCCGTACCAACCCGCGTTATCACCCTAAAACCAAAGCAGAGTTCGCCAAGGCTTTTTCCGATGCTGCCAAAGCAGTCGACGCGCAGGTTCCCAGGTATTTCAGCCGCGTGCCACGCACACCGCTGCTGATCGAACCTTATCCGGCATACCGCGAAAAGTACGAAGCTGGTGGCTCGTACAACCAGGGGGCGCCCGATGGCAGTCGTCCGGGGGTGTTCTATTATAACACCTATGACCTGCCCAGCCGGTTCCTGACCGGAGTTTATACCTTATATCTCCACGAAGGTGCGCCGGGACATCATTTCCAAATCAGCCTGGCCCAAGAGGATGAAAGCCTGCCGGATTTTCAACGCTTTGGCGGGAACACAGCCTATGTCGAAGGCTGGGCGCTTTATGCCGAAACCCTTGGTTTCGACATGGGATTTTACAAGGATCCGATGCAGCACTGGGGCACGCTCGATGATGAGATGCTGCGGGCAATGCGGCTGGTTGTAGATACCGGACTTCACGCAAAGGGCTGGACCCGCGATCAGGGAATCGAATACATGCTTGCCAATTCAGGCATGGGTCGATCGGATGCCACTGCCGAAGTGGAGCGATATATCGTCTGGCCCGGGCAAGCACTGGGCTACAAAATCGGCGCGCTGACGATCCAGCGGCTACGTGACAAGGCCAGGGCTGCCTTGGGGGCACGCTTCGATATTCGCCTGTTTCACGATCAGATTCTTGGGTCAGGCGCCCTCCCCTTGCCGATCCTGGAAGCCAAGATTGATCGCTGGATAGCGCGAACCTGAGTATAGGCTTGTGTCGACCGGCAGAGTGCATTTCGCCTGCACCCGTTGCGGGGCCTGCTGCAACCGGGCGCCCGAGATAGAACTGGGTGAAGCTGGACAGCTGGCGGAAACTTTCGTCTTGCGACTGATGTTTCGGGTTTACAGCTTGCCGGTCCATTTTGCGACCTATCTTGCGTCGCGTCCCGGACAGCGCGCGCCATCCAGCGCCGAATTTTATCAGATCAAGCAGAAGCTGAAAGCGTTCAGCGTTAGCAGCTGGACGAGCCGTCGACGCGAAGATCACTCAGCGGTAGAATACAGCGAGTTTCTGGTCATTTCAGCGCTGGCATTTGACCCAGGTCTGGGAGCATGCCCGCAGTTGAATGATCAAGGCTGTGGTATTCACGCACGGCGTCCGCTGTCTTGCCGTACTGTCCCGTTTCACTATTCCCGGCCAGAGGCCACCGCCCTGCGAGAGCTGGTGGAGTTCGTATCCCGACCTGGCTATGCTTGCGACAGCTCTGCGAATGCCGCCGTGGTTCTCGTCGACGGCAAGATCACTGATCCCCAGATTCTAGCTGATCGTGCGGCAGCGCTGAACTGCGCAGCAGTTGATAGGCGATGGAAAAATGAAATTGTCCGGAGAATGAAGGCTGGCAACCTCACTGGGCTGCCAACCATGGCCGACGTTAAGAGTGCGGCGGGACGCGGCGCCCTCACGACGTCAATGCGGATCGCCTGGCAAATTGCCTGTGAAGCGGGTCTGCTGAACCGGCAAGACTACCGGAACTTGATTGTTCGGCAATTGGACGCGATCGACAGGCAATTGGAAACGGGTTTACCCGCAGACGAAGCGGCCGAAACCCTGATCGAAATGCGCCGCGAGCACGCCGCAGCGCTCGCCGCGCCCCCAATCCAATAGCCGTCAAGCCAAGGCTTCCGCAATCAAGGCCCGGGTGTTGGCAATGCCGTACAGCGCGATGAAGCTGCCCATTCGCGGCCCCTGGCTGGAACCCAACAGCGTTTCATACAGCGCCTTGAACCAGTCACGCAGCCCCGGAAAGCCAAACTGTGGATCCTTGCCGATTTCGTAAACAATGTTTTGCAGATCCTCCGCCGATGCATCGGTCCCGCACGCTGCTAGCGCGTTGTCCAGTGCACCGAGCGCCAGGGCTTACGTCGATGCAGCGCTGGCGCAATGAAATCGCGGTTATAAGCCAGCGCCGTCGTCACCAGCCTGTCCAACTCAGGATGCTTGGCGGGGTCCGCATCGGCGACATAGTTGGCAAGGTAAGACCACACTTGCGCGCGTGTGGCCTGTGCGCCGAGAACGCCGACCAGATTAAGCAGCAGCGCGTAGGTTACCGGCAGCGTATCGCCCTCGCCCGTTGCCGTACCGTTGGCGCGCAGCAGGTGCCAGACCGGATTGCCGAGCTGTTGGTCCAGTGGCTGCTCGGGCAGTTTTCCGCGAAACTGCCAGTACTCGTCGACTGCGCGCGGCACGATCCCAGCGTGCAGTTGCTTGGCGCTTTTCGGCTCGCGGTAAATGTAAAAGCCCAAGCTTTCCTCGCTGCCATAGGTAAGCCATTGCTCAATGGTCAGCCCGTTACCCTTCGACTTCGATATCTTCTCGCCCTTTTCGTCCAGGAAAAGTTCGTAAATCATCCCTTCGGGTGGCTGCCCGCCTAAAGCGCGGGCGATCTTGCCACTCTCGCGCACCGAATCCGTCAAATCCTTTCCACACATTTCATAGTCCACGCCCAGCGCTACCCAGCGCATGGCCCAGTCGACCTTCCACTGCAGCTTCGCATTGCCGCGGAAAATGCAGCTTTCGACCGTTTCACCCTGATCCTGGAACCGAACCAATCCAGCCGAGGCATCGATGACCTCGACCGGCACCTGCAACACATGGCCGGTTGATGGGCTTACCGGCAGAACCGGAGAATACGTTTGCCGGCGCTCTTCCCGCAACGTGGGCAGCATGATGTCCAGAATGGCCTGGTAGTTCTCCAGTACGCCCCGCAGCGCTTCGTCAAACCGGCCTGAGTTGTAACAGTCCGACGATGAGATGAACTCGTAATCGAAGCCGAAGCGATCGAGAAAATCACGGAGCATCGCATTGTTGTGGTGCGCAAAGCTCTCATGCGTACCGAACGGATCCGGAATGCGGGTCAGTGGCTTGTGCAGGTTCGCCTCAAGCACCGCCTTGTTTTCGATATTGTCGGGCACCTTGCGGAGGCCGTCCATGTCGTCACTGAATGCAACAAGTCGGGTGGGTGCACCATCGGTCAACACCTCATAGGCGCGGCGCACCAGGGTAGTCCGCAGTACTTCCTGAAAGGTGCCGATGTGTGGCAGTCCCGACGGACCATAGCCTGTTTCGAATAGCATCGGGCTACCGTCCGGCTTCCCGTCGGGATAGCGCTTCAGCAGCTTGCGTGCTTCTTCGAACGGCCACGCCTTGGATATCTGGGCTGCGGAGAGGAGAGCGTCATCGGTCATAACGAGTGCCTTTGCGGCAATTTCCCGCCAAGGCAAGCGCAGTTTCAGCCAACTTTAACCGCATGCCGCTAGGTTATGTCGAACAGTATTGGAGAAGCATGTCATGAGCTTTGGTCGTCGCGGGCTACAACTTGGCAACGAAACCGGTCGGCCGATTCCAGCGCAGCGCCGAACACCTGACCTCGCCGACCCGCAGCAGCAGTGCAATGCTGACCGGGTTGCTGCATTCCTTGCCGAAGAGCGCCGTCGCGCCGCTGATGCGGGCTATGGCAGATCTGACCATCATCAGGCTGAGGCGAAGAACGCTTGGTCCCATGGTAACTTCACCCCTTCGTCAACGGCACAGCGCAAATCGATGGGGCTTGCATACGTCTTGTGGTGGTTCGCCTATCCGCTTTCAGCCCATCGCTTTTATCTGGGCGACACTCGCGGGGCTATGCAGCAATGCGGCGGGTTTCTGGGCAGTCTGTTGTTGTTGGGAATTGGCATCGGCATCCAATTCAACGCGCTGTCGGCGTTGGCTGGGATCGCTTTCGTCCTCTGCTTCCTGTGGATTATATCCGATATGTTCTTCATCCCCGGCCTGTGCCGAAAGGCCAACGCCCGGATGGACGCGCAGCAGCACATTTTCAGCTAAAGGGTTTGTTGGACCAACAGCTTTTCGGCGGTTCCATTATCTGGACATGACCAGGTATCCTGCCGGACCCTGATCGCGCCGGCATCTGCCGACATCACTAATTCCTGCCTGACATCGGACCCGTGATCCCCGCACGGCACAGCAGTAACCCTTGCGGGAAGTTTACCTTTCAACAGTGCCTGCCATGCAGAACCCGGCAAGATCAATGGATCATCGGGATGATCAACCGTAGCGAAAGGGTGCAGTCGCGGCTGAGCCCGGCTCACCCCGAACAGCATATATTCGGTATGTCCGCACGGTCCGGCTGAAACCTGCACCAGAAATTCGGTTGCCATGCCATCATGGTCATAATCATTCATTCGCATGACCCGCGGCCCAGGCCGTTTGGCAACGGCGTTCAGGAAACTCCTATTTGCTCGCGCCGCTGCCCGGTCAAAATCACCTGGGTCCATCGGACGCCACTGCATCGCGGCAAGACCATCACTGCCATCCATCGGCAATTCGCTGAAGTACGGGCCAAGCCGCAGGCGATCTACTACTCTTCCATTACGCTTGCGGACCAGCGAAAGGCGTCCTGCCTCACCATAAGCAAAGCCGGTACACGGGCAAGTGACCGCCATCTCTACGTCTTCCGGCCCGCAAATCGAGCGTGGCTTGCCGTCCCAGACAAGTTGCCACTGTTCCGGGGTGCCGTTCACCGTGACGGTCCGCTGCTCACGCACGAACTGGGGCGGCGGCGCCACCGCCGACAAGCCCACAAAGATAAGAACCAGGATGACGAGGCGCAAAGGCATAAGCCGTTCAACCCCATCGCCGGGCGTTGCGCAAGCCCTGCATTGCGCAGCAGCGCCATGCGCCCCATTGTCGGGACAAAGGGATTCGGGAGAGGAACACCAATGGCCGTGAAGTGGCAACGACTGATCTTGCTGGCTGGAGCCCTGCTGGCGTTAGGTGCCTCAGCACGCGCGAGGGTCGCAGTGCAGAAAGCCACCCTGTGGCACGGCGGCCCGATCATAACGATGGATGGATCACGGCCCAAACTGGTTGAAGCCGTGGTAGAGCGTGGCGGGAAAATCGTATTCACCGGCCCCCTTGCCAAGGCGCGCATGGCAGCCGGGCCCAGAGCGGTTGATCGCAACCTCGATGGGAAAACCCTGTTACCCGGCTTTATCGACGCACATTCGCATTTCGGTCTGGCCTTGCAACTGGCTGGTGGGATCGATTTGGCAGGATCGGAGATCGAACGGCCAAGGAGCATACCCGCCCTTCTCGCCACCCTTCAGTCGGAAGTCGCACGGCGCGGTATCGCCAAGGGTGATTGGGTGATCGCGTGGCGATACGACCAGGACCAATTGACTGAAAAGCGCCATGTGACCCGTGATGAGCTTGACGCCGCGCTGCCGGATCACAAAGTGGTGCTGCTCCATTTCACGATGCACGGGCTGGTGGCCAACAGTCCTTCACTGAATGCCTTCAAGGTGAGCGAGCAATCACCGGTTCCAGCCGGCGGGGTCATGACGCGGATGCCGGACGGGCGTTATTCCGGTCTGATGTTTGAAACGGCGATGTACGCATACGCTGTGCCGGCACTCCCAAAACCCACACAGGAACAACGCCTGGCTGCGCTTGAGGTGGCACAGAACAACTACGCCCGGGAAGGCTATACGCATGTCCAGGAGGGGGCGACCCAACCTGCTGATCTTGCGTTCCTGACCAGTGATGCCGCGAAAGCCCGGATGAAGCTGGACCTGGCCTTGTTGCCGTACTGGGAACAGGTCGATGCGCTCATCGCGCGCGATGATGTTCATTTTGGCCAGTACGACCGGCATGTGAAGCTTCAAGGGATCAAGTTCGTGCTGGATGGGTCACCTCAAGCGCGGACCGGATGGTTCACCCGCGACTATGCGCTCGGCTCGCCGGACGGCAAACATCCATGGCACGGTCAGCCGGTCATAGACGAACGGCAATTTGGCGCTCTAGCCGGCAAAGTGCACGCCAAAGGGTGGCAGTTATTCGTTCACGCCAATGGCGATGCTGCCATCGATATGGCAATCCGAACATTTGACAAGCTCGGCATTAGATCTGCCGATAATCGTCGGCCAGTCGTGATTCATTCACAGTTTCAGCGCGCCGACCATTTGCCCGCTTATGCACGGATTGGGGTTGCCCCGGCCTACTTCACAAGCCACACACTTTACTTTGCCGATATCCACCGACAGAATTTTCCGCCTGCAGTTGTCGATTTCATAAGCCCGATGCGGGCTGCGCGCAGGGCTGGGTTGCACCCATCCAATCACACCGACTTTCCGGTTACGCCACTCGATGTGATGACCATGCTGTGGTCATCGATGGAACGCACATCGCAGACCGGCGTGGTCAGTGGTGCCGCACAACGGCTGACGGCGTACGAAGCCTTACAAGCCATCACTACCGACGCAGCCTGGCAAATTTCTGAGGAAAATCGCAAGGGCCGCATCGCACCGGGTCTGCTGGCGGACTTCGTGGTGCTGGATGGAAATCCGCTCGTCATTCAGCGTCGGGATTTGCGGTCAATCCGGGTCGTGGAAACCGTGAAGGAGGGGCGCACCGTTTGGCGAAGCCATTAACCGCGCAAGATCTGCAACGCCCCCGGTTTGTAAGCACGAATCTCATCCTCGGTCAGTCCGCAGATCTCATGCGGGAACACCAGCCATTCCTCGGTCTGGTGAACGTAATAGTCCGGAATCATGTTCGTCTGATTGCGGCTCGGCTTGTAGTATGCGGTAGCGATTTTGACCGTGCCCGGCATATTGTGACGGCATCGTGACTTGAGCTCGCGTAAGAAAGCTTCAACGGAGCGCCCGGTGTCGAACACGTCATCGATTACCAGCAAACGATCTTCCGGATCGAGCACGTCGATCAGATAACCCAGACCGTAGACACGCACTTCGCGGTCCTGCCGGTCAATCCCGGAATAGCTGGCAGTGCGGATCGAGATATGATCGGTTTCAACCCCGCGATAAGCCAGCAATTCTTGCACTGCAATGCCGACGGGCGCCCCGCCCCGCCAGATACCAACAATATGCGTTGGCCGGAATCCGGAATCGAGCACCTGGTTCGCAAGCTTAAAACTGTCTTCAAGCAGGCGATCAGCTGTGAGGTATGTCTTGTCAACCACGGGCGACCTCAGCGATTTCCGCAAGATGGCGGGCCTGATCCAGCACCGGCAAAAACGATCCGGTAAAGCTGTTTTCGGCCAGCCTGACCAAGTCGGCCTGGCTAAGATCCAAGGCCTCAGCCACGGCGTGGAAATTGGCACCGATGTAACCACCAAAATAGGCAGGGTCATCGGAATTGATCGTCACCTTGAGGCCCTGATCCAGCATCCGCTTTACCGGGCTATCCCCGATGCTGCCGATCACGCACAGGCGTAGATTAGAGAGCGGGCAGACGGTTAGGGTCAGCCCTTCACGCTCAATGCGTGCAACCAGTGCGGGATCTTCCAATGCCCGGTTGCCGTGATCAATCCGCTCAACGCGAAGGAGGTCAAGCGCTTCATAGACATAGGAAGGTGGCCCTTCTTCGCCGGCATGGGCTGTTACATGCAGGCCCAGTTCACGCGCGCGAGCGAAAACGCGGGAGAACTTGGCAGGGGGATGGCCGACTTCTGATGAATCGAGCCCGACGCCGTGAATTCGGCCGAGGTGCGGCTGCGCCTGATCCAGTGTGATGAAAGCTTCTGCTTCGCTCAGGTGCCGCAGGAAGCACATGATGATCCGGAAAGTGATACCAAGCCGCTCTTCCCCGTCGCGCAATGCGCGTTCGATGCCATCCAGCACCGTCTCGAACGCAATCCCGCGTTCCGTATGGCCCTGCGGATCGAAGAATATCTCGACATGGCGGACATTGTCGGAAGCAGCCCGCTGTAGGTAAGCCCAAGTCAGGTCATAAAAATCCTGCTCGGTCCGCAGCACCGACATGCCTTGGTAGTAAATGTCCAGAAAGTCCTGCAGGTTGGAGAACGAATAGGCGGCCCTGACCTCGTCAACGCTGGCATAAGGGATCGCTACGGCGTTACGTTCAGCCAGGGCGAACAGCAACTCCGGTTCGAGAGAGCCCTCGATGTGCAGGTGCAACTCGGCCTTCGGCAGGCGATCTATCAGGGCGACGCGGTCTGGATTCGGCATGATGCGACCGTGCCGCGACAGCACGACATGGTCAACATGGCCATTGTATTCCGGTGGGTTTGCAGTGTTCCATTTTCGTTCTAAGGCGGCGTCATGACCCTCGGCCGCGCCGTTTTACCCCTGCCTGCCTTGCACGCCAGTCATGGCGGTTGCTGGCTGCGGGATGGCCAGGGTTCCACCCGTGAGGTGTCCAAGGGTGAGGCTATCGTCGCGGCCGCCGATACCCCGCTCTTACTGCTTAACGCCCCGCTCGTGGCAACCCGGCTAGGTTACCCTGATCTTTCGGGGTTGGATCTGTTGGAACTATTTGCTTTCGTCTTCCCGGCGCGCTTTGTCGTTCCAACGCCGAAGGGACTGGCGCACGCGCTCGAACTGCAGGAACCGGCAAACGACGATGACGTGCCAACCTTGCTGCAACAAGCTGCAGAGGCGCTGCTGACCACTTGCCAGTCCCGCACATGGGCGGAGCGGGAAGGCGCATGGTCCGCTTTGCAAAGCCTTACCAGACTACGATGGTCGTGGGCGCCACTGCTAACGGCCCGGGTTGTTGCTCCGTCCCATGCCGAGCGCTGGCTGTTCGCGCGCTTGCCCGAATGGGAAGAATCGCCCGATCGGCCGCAGCCGGCGCAGGTAACACTTGATCCGGCGGCTGTGACGCAACAATTGGTCAGATTGACCGGCGCGGAAGCGGAAGCCCGCGCTGCGCAGGCTGCCTATGCAGAAGAAGCTGCTCATGGATTCGCACCCCGCAAACGCGAAGGTCAGCCACATATTCTGCTTGCACAGGCCGGGACCGGCATCGGCAAGACACTTGGCTACCTCGCGCCTGCATCCCTGTGGTCTGCCGCATCAGGCGGTACCGTGTGGGTTTCAACGTACACCAAGGTTCTGCAAAGGCAGTTGCGGCGGGAAAGCCGCCGCGCCTGGCCGCTCAGACGAGCAGATGGCAGCCCGCCAGTTGTGGTTCGAAAGGGACGCGAGAACTATCTTTGCCTGCTGAACCTGGAAGACGCGCTGCAGGGCGGCTTCAGCGGACGGGCGGCGATCATGGCGCAACTGATTGCACGTTGGGCCGGCTACAGCCAGGATGGGGATATGATCGGCGGGGATTTGCCGGGCTGGCTCGGCACCCTGTTTCGCCAACGTGGGGTCAAGGCGCTGACCGATCAGCGCGGTGAATGTGTTTACGCTGGCTGCCCGCATTATCGTAAGTGCTTTATCGAACGGGCTGCAAGAGCCAGCGCACAAGCGGATTTGGTGATCGCCAATCACGCGCTGGTAATGGTCAATGCTGCGCGCGGCCGCGATACCGCTCAGCGCCCTACCCGCATCGTTTTTGACGAAGGCCACCATGTGTTCGAAGCGGCCGATTCGACCTTCGCGGCTGCTCTCACCGGCGGGGAAACGATCGAGCTGCGCCGGTGGGTAATCGGCCCGGAACGGGGGGCGAAAGGCCGACGTCGGGGACTTGCAGCCCGTCTGGCCGATCTCGCAAGCTATGATGAAGCGGGGGGCAAGGCGATCGCGGCAGCGCGGCACGCGGCCGAAGCCTTGCCTGCTGACGGCTGGTTGCAACGGCTGAACGAGAACGCCCCCTTCGGACCGATCGAAACACTGCTCGCCGCAGTCCGCACTACCGTCTACGCCAGGGATGAAAGCGGAGGTCATGAAGCAGGCTACGGACTTGAAACCGAAGCCGCACAATTGGACGGCGCCCTTGTTGAGGCGGCCGCGACCGCGCAGACCGCCCTCGCCAACCTGCGGGTTCCACTGATCCGGCTGAGCGGGCGGTTGGAGGCGCTACTGTCAGAGCCGCCGGATTGGCTTGATGG
>JAFLDC010000469.1 GCA_017302775.1 Sphingomonadales bacterium | reverse complement strand
GCGCCAGCAGGGCCGGAACCCAGAAAACCTCTGTTCCGGGCGCGGGGCTGGGCAAGTCGACCAGCCCGACCGGCAAAGTCACCAGCGCCACCGCAAACAGGATCAGATGAAGCCGCGCCTGGCGTTTCAGTGGTAGCCTGGCAAGCCGGTGCGCATACCAGTATCCGGCGAGCAGCAGCGCCTGATAAACCAGCATGGCGCTGTTCCAGACGTTGGGCGCGCCGCCCAGCCGCGGCAAAGCCATCCGCGCCACCATCGGCTGAACCAGAAACAGCAGGAACGAACCGGTGAGGATCGTGGCAACGAACAGCGCCCGGGCTGGCTTTGCCGAAACTCCTGCCAAGCTCATCCGGGACGCCCGATTCGATAAGTGACATGGCGAAGCAGGGGGCTGTTCGCGGCGACACCGGGATGATCGAAGTCGAGCTCGGGCAAATAGACCATGCCCAGCCGATCCATAACCGCCCGGCTGGCGCGGTTTTCCACCGAGGTGATCGCCCAAGCGGCATCGTCTGGCAAATGATCAAAGGTCCATGCCAAGGCCCCGCGGGCAGCCTCACTGGCATAGCCCTGGCCCCAGCAGTCGCTCGCCAGACGCCAGCCGAGTTCGGCCTTGCCGTCAACCGGTCCGGCATCGCCCCGAATCACGCCGCACCAGCCGATCAACCGGGCATCATCGCGCCGCTCGACCGCCCAAAAGCAATGGCCAAGCTCTTGCTGCATCGCCTGCATCTGGCCGATTCGCGTGGCGACCTGTTCGCGGCTCATCACCGGTCCCAGCATGGCCATCACCAGCGGGTCACTGCAAATGGCGTGGAACGGATCGACATCCGCATCACGCCACGAGCGCAGAATCAGCCGTGCAGTGTCGATCACGCGTTCAGCAATCGCGCGGCATGGGCAGCGTGATACGTCAGCACCCCGGAACAGCCGGCCCTTTTGAACGCCATCAGCGTCTCCAGCACCAGTGCATCGCGATCACCGGCCCCGGCAGCCGCGGCATGCTCGATCATCGCATACTCCCCGCTCACCTGGTAAGCGAATACCGGAACCGCGAAGTCCTCCTTCACCCGGCGGACAATGTCGAGATAAGGCAGCCCCGGCTTGACCATCACGCTGTCAGCCCCTTCACCCAAATCCAGTTCAACCTCGCGCAGCGCCTCTTCAGCATTGCCGGGATCCATCTGGTAGGTCTTCTTGTCCCCCTTGAGCAACCCGCGCGAGCCGACTGCATCGCGGAACGGACCGTAGAACGCACTGGCATACTTGGCGGCATAGGACATGATCTGAACATTGACCTGACCGGCGCTTTCCAGGGCGTCGCGGATCATGCCGATCCGGCCGTCCATCATGTCGCTGGGGGCGATTACATCCGCCCCGGCGGCAGCCTGGTTGAGGCTTTGCGCGATAAGGACCTCCACAGTGGCGTCGTTGCTGACATAACCGGCGTCATCGACCAGCCCGTCCTGTCCGTGGCTGGTATAGGGATCAAGCGCGACATCGGTCAGCACGCCGATGCTTTCACCACAGGCCTGCTTGATCGCCTTGATCGCCCGGCACATCAAGTTATCGGGGTTAAGCGCTTCGCCGCCATTGTCGCTGCGCAGCCCTGCCGGGGTATTGGGGAACAACGCCACGCACGGGATGCCAAGCGCCGCCGCGTCCCGGGCGCGCGCCGCGATAAGATCCACCGACCAGCGCGAGACACCCGGCAATGAGCCGATCGGCTCCTCCACCCCGTGACCTTCGGTTACGAACAGCGGCCAGATCAGGTCGGCCGGGGCAAGTGTCGTTTCGCGGTGCAGCGCGCGGCTCCAGGCTGAGGCGCGGGTCCGGCGCAGGCGGATGGCGGGATAGGCAGACATGGCGGGGTCATAGGCCCGGCCCACCGATCCATCAACTCTTGAGCCGATCGATCTCACGCTGCGGCGTCTGGACCACGGTGGCCTGCCGCGGCCCCAGGCCCGACAGCGCGGCGCCAGGTGACACGCTCTTGAGCTGAGTCATCCGCGCCTTGAATGCCGTCAGTTCCTTCTGGTCGACCTGATTGCTGACCGTGAAGCGGACCGACAGCGGGTTCACCACCGTCCCATTGCGGTAAAGCTCGTAATGCAGGTGCGGGCCAGTCGAAAGACCAGTCGAGCCGACATAGCCGATCACCTGTCCGGCATTGACGCGCGCTCCGTTGGGCACCGCGATCCGGCTCATGTGCGCGTAAGCGGTGGCATAACCGCCGCCATGATCGAGCTTCACATAGTTGCCGTGCCCGCCATGCCAGCCGGAGAAGATCACCCGCGCATCGCCGACGGCATAGATCGGCGCACCGGCAGGAGCACCAAAATCCACCCCGGCGTGCATTCTGGTATAACCCAGCACCGGATGCCGGCGCGCGCCAAAATTGGATGTCACCCGGCCGCCGTAAACCGGCATGATCAGCCCGGTCCGCTGCGCGCCCATGCCCGATGCTTCGAAAAACAGGCCCTCGCTGCCCCATCGCAACAGTTGCGCCTTAGGTCGGCCATCATGCTCAAGTCCGGCGAACAGCAGATCCCCGACCTGGTTTTCCCCAGTGCTGGAACGGCGATAGGACACGATGATATCAAAGGTATCGCCCGGCTCGATCGCGGTATCGAGGCTGAGATGCTGGTCCAGCGTCTGCAGATACTGTTGAATCGCCTCAATCGGAGCCCCGGCAGCCCGCGCCGATCGGTATAGGCTGGTGCCCACCACCCCCCTGATCCGCAGCGGCGTGTTATCCACCGCGATCGGCTGCTGGGTAATCACCAGGCGGCCGTCTACC